>JANMNR010000518.1:0-18447 GCA_031368325.1 Pirellula sp. | reverse complement strand
CCAGACAAAATAGACGAGATGAAGCCCGATTATGTACTCATACTCCCTTGGAACATCAAGGACGAGGTAATGAAGCAGATGGCCCATATTGCATCGTGGGGCGGGGCGTTCGTTATTCCCATTCCTGAAGTGAGAGTGATTTCGTGATTTTCACTGAGACCAAACTCGCAGGCGCCTTTATCGTTGACATCGAACGACATGCTGACCCGCGAGGCTTCTTTGCGCGGACCTATTGCGAACAAGAATTTGAGTCACATGGGTTACTCAAAATGGGGACGCAATGCAATCTTGCCTACAATGCTCGAGCGGGCACCTTGCGAGGTATGCATTGGCGTGCCCTGCCATCCTCCGAGGCGAAGCTGGTGCGAGTCGTGCGCGGTGCCATCGTCGATGTTATCATCGACTTGCGAGCCGATTCGCCGACGTACTTGCAACATGTTGCGGTTGAGCTCACCGCCGACAATTGCAGAGCGCTTTATGTTCCCGAGATGTTCGCGCACGGATTCCAGACACTGGTCGATGAGACGGAGGTTTTCTATATGATGAGTGCCGTTTACGCACCTCAATTCGAGCGAGGAGCGCGTTGGAATGACCCTGCGTTTGGCATTCAATGGCCGTTGGCCAATCCAATCCTAAGCGACCGCGATAGCGGGTATGAGGAATTCGTACCGTGAAGTCAGACGATGCCAAAGAGATCGGGCAAGTTATGCACGCTAGACTTAGGTCCTTGTACCCTTTCTGTCGGAGCATCACGGGCGATGGGGTGCGTGAGACTTTGGCGGAGTTGCAGACAACCGTTCCGCTCGTCTTGCATGAGGTGCCGAGTGGAACCAAAGTGTTTGATTGGACCGTTCCGAACGAATGGAATATTCATGATGCGTGGATCAAGAACTCGGCCGGGGAACGCGTGGTGGACTTCAGACAGTCCAATTTGCACGTGGTTGGCTACAGTACTCCTGTTCATACGAAGATGCCGTTGAGTGCACTCAAGTCGCGTCTGCATAGTCTGCCAGATCGTCCACATGCGATCCCGAATCTGACTTCCTATTACAAGGAGGACTGGGGGTTTTGCTTGAGCCACGATGCTTTGAACGCGTTGGTCGATGGTGAATATGAGGTTTGCATCGACTCGACGCTTGCTCCAGGCAGTTTGACTTACGGCGAGTTTTTTTTGCCTGGCGCATTGAGCGATGAGGTTTTGTTTTCCGTGCATGTTTGCCACCCATCGTTGGCAAACGACAATTTGTCCGGCATTGTCGTCGCGTCTCAGCTAGCAGCGGAAATGGTTGCGCGACCGAAACTGCGATACAGTTACCGTTTTCTGTTCGTTCCAGCTTCCATTGGCGTGGTCTGCTGGTTGGCTCGCAATGAATCGCGTGTCGATCGGATCAAGCATGGGCTGGTTGTAAGCGGAGTCGGAGATAGTGGCGGCATAACGTACAAACGGAGCCGCCAAGGCTTTGCAGAGATTGACCAAGCGGTCGAGTCCGTTCTGGCGAATCACGGGTCCACCCATTCCATTCAGGATTTTGTTCCTTTTGGATACGATGAACGCCAATATTGCTCCCCCGGCTTTAATCTTCCTGTTGGTCGAATTTCCCGCACGCCCTATGGCGAGTATCCCCAATACCACACTTCGGATGACAACCCTGATTTTGTTAAAGCCGAATCGCTAGCCGAATCGCTGCGATTGCTGAACAAGATCGTTGACGTGCTAGAAGGCAACCGGAAGTACGTTAACACGCAACCCAAGTGTGAGCCACAGTTAGGCAAACGTGGGTTATACAGTGAGCTTAACGGAGAGGGCGAATCCACTGTAATGTTGTGGGTTCTGAATTATTCCGATGGGAACAACACACTTTTGGACATCGCCCGGCGAGCGTCGATTCCTTTTGAACGGGTTCGTAAAGTGGCCTCCATTCTGGAATCGCATGGGCTACTGATATAAACTATCGGCGCACACGTCAAAAACCTAGAGCGTCGTGGCTCGTACGGTGACTCACACAACAGTCACAACATGTGAACAGGAAAGAAAATGGACGTCGATAAAGAAAAGCTGCAACAGATTGCCGAAAAGCTCAAGATAGGCAGCTACGCCCGACATGTGTTTTTATGCATCGGTGAATCGTGTTGTTCGAAAGATCAAGGCGAACTCGCTTGGACGGCACTAAAGGATCAGCTTAAGGAACGATCTCTATCGCTCTCAACAGGCCCAACAGCGTGCTATCGTACCAAAGTGGGGTGCCTACGCGTCTGCAAAGGTGGTCCCATCCTGGTGGTCTACCCAGAGGGAAACTGGTACGGCGGAATGACCGCAGATCGAATTCCAGAATTTATCGAACGCCAAATCGTTCGTGGGGAGGCGATCGATGAATGGATTTTCGCGAGCAACCCACTTTCAAACATTACGGGGCCGACATCAGAAACGGAATGAATGCCACTCGCTGATTAAACCTGTACGACGGACTTCTAGTCCGTCGATGCCAAAGTTTGCCGACGGACTGGAAGTCCGTCGTACCCTAAAAAACAGCATTAACGATGCGCTAGTAGCCTATACCACTAGTCGACTCATTCACTAGTCGACTCAGCGGCCGAAACTAGAACTACGCAAGCTTCCAAGCCTGGATCAATTGCTCAGCGCCGGGGCTAAGACGACGCAGTTTGTGAACGATAACGGCTTTCTCGGTTTTGTTCGCCTTTTCGCATTTTTTGTGCAGGTTTTCCAATTTCTTGGATCGGTGTCGTCGTTTGCGGAGTTCGCGTTGTCGTTCGGTTCCAGCCATTTAAATTGCTCTCGAATCTATGTTTAGTGAGTGGGGTTGGTAAAGCGTTCCGGCTAAGTACTGAGAACAGTAACGAAATTTGCTAAATTCGTCAATGTTGCGGGTTCTCTGGCTGGGCGCCCTGGATAGCAATCGAGATCTTTGGCAAGATGTGTGAAATACGGTCGGGTCTGGCAAACTCTGTCCGAAAATGGAGATTTCTGGGGTGCTTGAGTGGCAATGGGAGATATGAATGACTGAAACAACAGCTGTCGTCCTGGCAGCAGGAAAGGGAACTCGCATGAAAAGCGAACTTCCCAAAGTTCTTTTTCCTGTTTTGGGACGCGCCATGATCCATTGGGTTTTGGATGCGTTGCAGTCAGCCGGAATTCGTCAAATTATCGTGGTGGTTGGGTATAGGGCCGAGCTCGTGCGGCACGAATTGTCTGGCCGCGGTATTGATTTCGCTGTCCAAGCGGAGCAACTTGGCACCGGACATGCCGTCCAAATGTGCAAGCCCACGCTCGAAAAAGGGGATGCTCCAGTGCTAATTGTGGCCGGGGACTCACCTATGATTCAAGCGAGTTCGGTTCGAGAACTAATTGAAGAATTCCATGCGGGCAGTTTCGACTGTCTGTTAGGAACACTGATGAAAGACAACCCCTCCGGATTGGGGCGGATCGTTCGTGATACGCAGAATCACTTTTTGCGAATTGTTGAGCACAAGGATGCTTCGCTTGAACAACGGCAAATCAACGAGGTCAATATGAGCACCTACTTGTTTGATCGCCCCAGTCTTTTTTGGGCGTTGGAAAACCTTAAAAACACCAACTCCCAAGCCGAGTATTATTTAACGGACTGCCCTGAATTGCTACTTACGCAAGGCAAGAAGGTTGACGCGCGAGCTGTGTTAAAAGCCTGCGAGTCGTTGAGCATCAATACGATTGACGAGTTATCCATGGTTGAGTCAAAAATGCGAGAGATGGGTTACCAATGCGCGAGCTAAAAATTTTTAGTGGTCGGGCGAACCCTCAGCTTGCAAAAGACATTTGTGCGTTTTTGCATTTGGATCTTGGCTCTATCACCTTGAATAAGTTTCCTGACGGCGAAAATAATTGCAAAGTCGAAGACGACGTTCGCGGACGCGACGTGTACTTGATCCAGCCGACTTGCCCTCCGGTCAACGACAATCTCATGGAATTGTTGATCATGATCGATTCATGCAAGCGTGCTAGCGCCGCACGAATCACCGCGGTGATGCCCTACTACGGCTATGCCAGGCAAGACCGTAAGGACGAAGGCCGAACGCCAATCACAGCCAAGCTTGTGGCCAATGTGATTACGCGAGCTGGCGCGGATCGAGTGCTTGCCATGGATTTGCACGCACCGCAAATCCAAGGCTTCTTCGATGTTCCAGTAGACCACCTTTATGCGGCACCGGTTTTTACGACTTATTTCCAAAGTCGCATGCTAGATCCGGCAGAGATTGTCGTGGTCAGCCCAGACGAGGGTAGCATCAAACGAGCGATCGGCCACGCCAAGCGACTTGGCGGCAAGATTGCCATCATCGACAAACAACGCGATAGTGCGCTCAAGACACAGCAGAAATACATTATCGGCGGGCCGGTTGAGGGGAAAATCTGCCTCATGTTTGACGATATGATTAGCACCGCCGGTTCGATTTGCGGGGCTGCTAATCTAGTCCACAAAGCAGGCGCCAAAGAAATTCACTTGGCGGCAACGCACGGTGTGCTTTGCGAAAATGCGATCGAGAACCTCCGGAAGGCTCCAATCAATAGCCTCGTCATAACCGATACGATTCCGCTGCCGATCGAAAAGAGACTGGACACAATCCATGTCCTGAGCGTCGCCCCGCTTTTGGCTGAAGCCATACGTAGAATCCACTCGAATAAATCCATCAGTCAAATGTTCACTTCGTAGCTCGGAGCGTTGCGGTGGTTTCCAATTCACATTTGAAGAATGTATAGCAAACAGTTACACTTTGGCTGATGAACAAGTGGCCCGGTGCGCGTCAAAGCAACGCCTCCCGGCTTAGACCCAACCGCCATGAATTGTGAAGCGACGTCACGTTTTTGACGGATTGCACGATATTACCTTCACTTCACTTATTTAGGGCCGTGATTCCGAGGATTGCATGCTGCAAAACATTCGCAAGCTACAATTGACAGAGGTGCAGCGCGACGGGATGCGGGCAGCAGGACGCTTCAACGCCCTGCTCATGGATTATCTCCGGCAGTACATTGCTCCGGGGATCTCCACAGAAGAAATTGATCGGCTGGTGACCGACTTTACCCATCAACATAAACATACGCCCGCCACACTCGGCTACCTTGGGTACACCAAGAGCTGTTGTACCAGCGTTAATGAAGTCATCTGCCACGGTATTCCGGACGACTATGTTCTCAAGTCTGGGGACATCGTCAATGTCGACATCACCTCGATCGTGGATGGTTGGCACGGCGACCAATCGGAAACCTTTTTGATCGGAGAGGTTTGCGATGAAGCAAAGAGAGTCACTCAATGTGCGTTTGACTCCATGCATCGAGCTATCGCTGCTTTGGAGCCCGGCTGTCCGGTCAGCGTCATTGGAGACAATGTGGTCGCAGAAGCGACCTTGAGAGGATTCTCCGTGGTGAGAGAGTACGTCGGACACGGCCTCGGTCGCCGTTTTCATCAGTACCCAAATATCCCACACGTACCGGATCGAAAAAGCAAGCAGGATCGATTGTTGCCCGGCATGTGTTTTACCGTCGAGCCAATGATCAACGCTGGGACTCGCTTTACGAAACTGGACACGAAAGACAACTGGACCGTTCGCACTCGCGACGGTCGGCTATCCGCCCAGTTTGAGCACACCGTTTTGATGCGAGAAGATGGTGCCGAAATACTCACGCAATGCGTGAATGGTCCTCGACGCGGACACCAATTTTAGTGTTTCTGGTTTTTAAGATGGAAACGGTTTGTTGTCGATCGCAAACTGCATGAACTGAATAATCTCCGCTGCTCCTTGCTCCCAAACTTGACTTGCAAGAGCAGAAAGTCGTTCGCGATCGATGTCATTCCAATTGGCCTTGAACAGACGGCCTAGATCACCGGCATCGAATGCTTTTTTGTCTACATCCCGATGTGGAGAAATGTAGGCTGCATATTTTGAAACAATGGCTGCTTCGATGGTTGGAAGTCGGTGACCGGTCTCCGAATCTACACGAACGTGATCTTTCAAGATCGTGATTTGAAACGGGCTCCACGGCATCATTAAGTCGACGACTGGTTTCGGTTTGCCATCCTGGTCAAGATCGCCACCGTCCATGAAGCGAACCACTTGGGGCAGATCGCGTCGCAGCAGGGATGGCCATTGCGCAGCGATAGCCTTGGCAGCTTTGCTTCTTTGAGAAAAAGGAACCATGATGTCTACATCCTGAGTCGCTCGTGGCATGGGCAAATATCCTACATAACCGTGTAGCCCCATTAGGACCCAATTTTGGACATCCGCCGCGACGAGACAATCGATCACTTGTTGAGGTGTGATATCCATTGCATCCTTTCGATGAGTCGAACGGTAGTAGGAAGTGAGTCGCGTACTCACCCGCATGCCGTAAGCGTGTCCAGACGGGCCAGTTGGATCGAGGGCATCATGCCCAATCCAACCCGTATATTGAGCCATCGCGGCATTGCGAGCAGCAAGAAACTCTGGCGTATGAAGTTCAGACATAGCTCAGATTATACGCGATTCTGATCGCAACTGCATACTCTTGCAAAGTCCAGTCCCCTTGTGTGAAAAATAGCAAAGCCATCCTCCAAGCCGGTTGGCCGATTTGCACGTCATTCAGGATTAGAGGGCACTCGTGAATCTATCAGCCAAATAAAATCATCCTGTACATCCTGTACATCCATGTTCATTCATGTTCATTCATGTTCATTCATTTTGTTCGAAAACTCTCGAAGTGTACGATTCAATTTGAGTTTGGCTGTTCGTTCTTAAGCCCGCAAGGGCTGGCATGCCCGCTGCCGGGGTCGTCAGGCCCCGGATTTGTTTAAGTGGGAATCACAAAGGCCTGAAGGGCCGACACATCTATCTTGACTACCGGCATTCCTCTCCAATGATTGATCCCCGAGAATCAACCAAGTTGTTCAATGTGTCAGCCCTTCGGGCTTTTCACTTTGGTTGGCTCTGCGACCGGTGGTTTGCACCACCGGCAGAGGGTGTGTCTGCCTGTTGGGCATAGGGCAGAGGATACTTTTGGGCCAGGTGCTAGCGCCTCGGGCTCTTGCTCGCAACTTGCCGCTCTCGGCTCTCCTCCGGTTCATTTCCGAACGAGAAACGTCCGATTGTCGGCCAATTTGACAATAGGGAAGACGAAGTTCTTTATCTTGCATTTTGGGCGGCAGGGACCAGCCAATCACTTGATGACCCATGCGGCAGCAAACCGGAAAGCTGTTAAGGACAACAGCTCTACTCTGGCGTCATCATGCCTTCGAGACCGTCCTCTGGGTTGTCGATCAGTTCCTTAAGTCGTACCGCAAGCTCGATTGGCAATCGTTCTAGCCACGAGTCGTCAATGAGCTCTACATCGAGCATATCGATCAGATGCATTTGATCTTTTCGCCGAAAGACATTGAGTTTCATTCGAACGAGAGCTTCCAACGAGAGCGTGCGTATGGAGTTGATGGGTTCTGATTCGTGAATCCCAGGCGTGGGCAAGATGTCCGAGTCACGAACGCGTTCGTTTGCAAAAAGAACATGCACAGCATCACGAGCTTTGCTATCAGGTCCATCCATGAACATGGGAATGCCTTTTCCAACGCGATAAATGAACCCTACCTTTTCCATGGCCTCGATCGCGCGCGGCAGATCCATTCGATTGAGCAACACATCGACATCGCGCGTTGTACGCACGGCGGCTTCGTCGGCTTGCGCAACCCAAGCCCGTACTGCGTTTCCGCCAATGATCGCGTAAGGAATTTGTGCGGCCTCGAGAGTGGCTGCGGTCTTTTCAAGTCGTTCTTGAATTTTCTCCACGGCTCGGTTCATCCTCCTCCATAGTTCGTCGCCCGTAAATTGAATCTGAACCATCTTTTCAATGCCTTTTGTAATCTGCGCATGGATTCATCATAAAACAATCGTCCTCAATTGTTTCGACATACCGGCAATCCAGGCCAAAGCGAGCCCGATAGACAACCCCATTCCTATCTTACACAAATTCAGTGGGCGGCGCTAGGACGCAGCACAGCGAGCGAGTTGGGAATGGGTTGCAAGACTCGACTTAAAGGGTGCCCCTTGAACGGGCGACAGCTACTCCTTGAACTATGTCGGAGGGTGTAAAAATTGCATAAATACGTTTGTCCGTCGACAACGACCGGATACAATCAAAACAAACGAAGGAGTAGAACCGTGTCGGTGTTGATCCATGACGAAGCGTACGCAAGTGAATTAATCTCGCAGCGACAGGCCGCCGGGATCGATCGCTACGATGAGGTTTGGGAGGGCGTTTACGTAATGTCGCCGATGGCCAACAACGAACACCAATCACTGGCGACCGAACTTTCTGGGGCGCTTGTGACCGTCATTGACTGGAAGGGCCTTGGACGTGCGTTAGCGGGGGCAATCGTCAGCGACCGAAAAGAGGATTGGACGACGAACTACAGGATTCCGGACGTTTTAGTTTTTCTGAACGAGACATTTGATCAGGACCGCGGAACTCATTGGTTTGGAGGCCCTGATTTCGCAGTGGAAATGGGTATCCCTGGTGACCGAACACTTGAAAAGCTGGGTTTTTATGCTTCAGTGGGCACACGGGAACTGCTAGTCATTGATCGTGATCCCTGGCAAATGACGCTGTATCGCCTGAGCAATACCAAAAAACTATTGCCTGTCGCTGTTAGCAGCGTCAGCCAACGGGCGACTATCCAATCAGAAGTGCTTCCCATTTGCCTGCTTCTCCAACTCGATCTACCCAGCATCCGATTGACCCACAACGATCACCGACCTAGTCGCGATATACCCATCCGGTTGCACCCCGCGTGACGATGAATTCGCAGTGGCTTTTCGAGTTCAATGGAATGAAATTCGTTAAACACGAAATAGACTCCCCCGATCCAACCGAGCCACGCAGTTTTCTCTCAACTCGAACACAAACGTTTCCGTAGCACGCACCGGAACATATCTGCCGGTTTCAGCATCCCTCTGAAATGCCTGAATTCACTTAGCTATCGGATCGGCAAGCAGATAGAACTCGACTCCGAGCGATGCATACAGATCCCATTTCGCAGTCCGATCCTTGTCCTCGGTGGAGGGAGATAAAACCTCGACGATCAAACGTGGCGGTTCTGTAATGAAGCGCTCAGGAAAAGTCCCACAAACAATGACAATATCGGGACAAACCACCGTATCGTCATTTACGATCCAGTCCGTCTCCATCAACACAAAGCATCGGTTGCAATGAGCTTCGAGAGAGTTCAGAAACTGAGAGCAATTCTCGCCAACCACCCATTGATGTCTCGCGAATGGTGATGGAGACATATCGACCGCCACACCATGCCAAAGTTCCCAATCCCCTTGCCATTCTTCGTGGTCAGCAAGTGTGTAAAGCGGAGAGTACTTTGGAACAGATGCCATGACGATTAGAAAGCGAACGAGTAGACCGATACGGACATCAGGTCATTCTATCGCTACGTCAATTGGAATGCAAAGAAAGCTCACATCGCGGAGCAAGCATCAAACCAACAAGCCGGCGTTTGGCGGGCGTTTCGACTCAGAGTAGAACGGCTGTCCTCAGCCGTTCCAGAAACAATCAAAACACAAAGCTGTTGAGGACAACAGCTCTACTCTGGGTTTTGTGACTTATTTGCCTTCTCGCGGACGGAAGGTACTATTCGGAATGGCCCGGTTCGCCGTTATTCTGAAACCTTCAGTTGTGCCTTTGCCGCGTCGAGCATTTCGACAACTTGAGCATTGTCAGGCAGTCTTTCGAGGAGATATTCCAGGCACTCAATAGCCGCTTGAAACTTCTTTTCCTTCATAGACAAACTCGCACGATCCGACCAAGCGACCAGCACCTCCGGCACAGCTTCGTTGATCGACTTCAACCAACGAATTGCCAACTCCGAACTCACAACACCTGATCCATTCATCCGAATAGCCAGCCGGCTTCCAGCCACACCGAACGCTGGACTTGCCTTCAACGAGATGACCAACGCATCTTCGCTCGGCTTGTCCAATTCTCCAGCCCCTAGGGCAGCAATTGCCGACAAAAAAGACTTAACGCTCACATCCAGGTTCACAGGACCATTCCGTGTGCCGTCCGCAGTCCCCGCCTTGCCGCCTGTATTTACCGTCCCAACCAATCCCATCGAACTCTTCAGTGACACTAGCAGCTCATCCTCGTTACCTTTCGCAAAGCGTTCCAGCAGGCTCAGCAACTCCGAAGACTCTGGCTGCAGCTGCACAGCCGTGGAAAACGCAGCCAGTAAGTTCAATGCCACGCCCCGTTGTGCGACCAACCCATCCCCATTTTTACTGTCACGAATCACTGTCAAAACCAAATGTCTCAGTGCGGCGGCCGATGAAAGCGATCGGAAACGCGGTTGATCGATCGCAGAAATCTGCTGCAATTGCTCCGAAAGAAACAACTGAGCTTCCTTGGTGCTATTGATCAGCAGCAGGCAACGAAAGACTACCGCCAATCGCTCAGGTGGAAGCATCTCCTTGTTGCGACTACCCCAATAGCTTTGCAACGCTTTGTTCGCCGTCTCCCTGGCAGCATCACCATCAAGTGCCACAGACGCCTCAGCGGCCCAACTAAGCATTTCTGTTTCGGCGTTTTGATCCAAACTCAGGAGCTTGACGGCTTCCTGCAAAAGTGCCCGTCGTTCTGAATTCGAGCGTTCCGTCCGGCACGAGGATGCTTGCAGAACGCGAATCTCTCCAAGCAATTGTCGTGAGAAAGCAGCAGCCGTTTGGTTCCCAGACGAAGCAACGGTGGAGGCGTTCGCCGACGGAGCGACTGCGGACGAAGACTGTTTTTCAACAATCTTCGCGACCTGATCCGAAAGCGAATCGAGTTCGCTCGTTGGCAGTTCATGATTGTCGAAGAGTTTTCGACGAGCCAACCAAAGAGATGCGTTATCGGCAAAGGGCCCGTTCAGTTTTTGAGCGGCCCGCATGGCCTCTAACGCCTTTTGACGCTGAGCGCTAGCTTTGCCAATCAATGCACCGGTCTCGTCGCTGACCGCTACGTTACGCGTTCGAGAACGCGCAGAGTCAAGATACCAATCACCGAGCAGATCCAGGATCTGCCCTGACTGAAACCGAACAGAATCATCTGTCTTATCCCAGATAATGAGTCGCCGCAAACAAAGCTGCGTTTGCTCTAATACATTCAGGCGTTCAGCGGTAGCGCGACCATGAACATCAGATTGCGTCTCCCTCTCTGAGCGTAAGGCGCTAGCCATCGAGGGCAACTCAGTTTCTATCCCAACGTCGGCATCAAGTTCCGACTTGAATCCCTCATCACCAACGCTTCGAGACGCTAGCTCGCCAGGCTTTTCGCCAAGCAGTTGAAAGTTCGCAGAAACGATATCCCTGTAACGCTGCTTGATATTAGGCTGAACAAAAAAGTGACTATAGACAGCCAGTACGATTGTAACAAAAGCAAGAACCAGCGACGGAATCCCCTTCCGCCAGTAGTAGTTCAGCAATCTCTCTCGCTCCTGGAGTCGGCCTTTCTCCGAGTCAACCGAGGTTTCACCGGGATCAAAAGTCTGGTTAGTCATTGCCTCAAAAAATCCGTTGTTTGTATTCGAGCCAATTCCCTTTCAATCTAATAGCAAGATTCTACCAGTGGAAGGCCATGGGATTTTGCAAATCTCAATTCGATTTCCCCGCGATCTTCCGAATCGCCAGCATTGACTTTTCTCGCATAGTCGACCTGAACTCCATAAACATACGACGAAAATCCTGCCGTTGTTCATCTGCTGCAGGTTCATCGCTTCGTGAGAGAATCTGGAATTGAAAGGTAACCAATTCAGACGGAGATTGCTTTCCTGTAGTAGTGCGAACGATATCCCTGAATAGCGTTCGACCAAATCGATGAAAAAAAGCGTTTCCAAGATTCCCAGGATCGTAGAGGACTGGGTCGCCGTTCTGATCAAACAAAGAGAAATGCAAAATCGCATATTCTCCATTTTGGTTTCGAAGCTGCGATTCAAAAAATGGCCATTCAATCATGTGTCCATTCTCAGTTCTTAATTGAAGTTCGTTTCCGAAATTTGTCCAACCTGTTCGTTCATAACATTCCCACAATGCATGCCATCCAACGAAGGGCAAATCCAACGATACAGTTTGAGTTGTATTGGTGTCCATGTAATTCCAAGCTCTCGAATGACGTGCGAATACTGCCCCCACCTCTCGATCGTGAATGTTAAAAGAAACACGTTTCCGGCCTTGTACAGATGTGGGTAGGTCGCCTTCACCTGGGAAAAAAACCGTGGCATCGTAAAACCTATCTCTGTCTAATTCCAGGGTACGGGACCAACTGAGAGCATTGTTTCCAAACAATCCAAATACAGATCCGAGTAGGAGAATTCCTGGAAATGTAAGTGATAATCCGCTGACCGATCCGAATTGACCGCGAATGGGTGCGGGGCGATCGAAATTCTTTTCGATGCTTCGCTTATCAACGGACTCCCTACCGTAAATCGAAACAAAGTTGAGAAACTGGACCGAACTCCAGTGAGCCCAAGCTGCTAACGAAAAAGTGGCCAACCCCAAAACAGTGTGCTTCATCCCTGCCGAGAGGTCGATACCAAAACACTCCAACCCTATGACAATAGAGTTGATTCGCAACAAATTGCCCAAAAGAGCCCAAATCGGTACGGTTACAATCGTAAGAAGGCTAACAAACAATCCAGCCCTTCCTACAAGCAGTAAAGTCCCTGCAACAGCCATTAAGGCATATTGACTATCCACCCCGCTACATGCCTCCTCGACAAAGAGCGACTTGGAAGGGACTTCGATAACATTTCCCGCAGAGATATGAACGAAATGCGAGATATCGAGTATCCGTGTGGAAACAACAGTCGAAAGACCTTGTAAACGTTGGACCAAGTATTTATCGAGATCAAACGGGGGGGGCATCGCCACGACGAGCAACCCGCAAATCCCCATCATTCTCAGGACTGTTAAATTTCCAAATTTGCCTAGTGCCCATCCGAATACAAGCAAGACTAAAGCAAAGTTGGCAAGCCAAGAACTCTGGATTGCGAGTGTTGGATAACAAATTGCAATACCTGACCATACAATGGCTTTTGAAATTGTTAATCGTTGTTTCGATACCTGGAACCTACTATCTCCCTCTTGCCAAAAAAAAAGGGTTGAGGCAGCGAATGCGAGTGGAAAGAATTGCATGTGTTCTTTCCGCCAAAGCAATTGAGCTTGCACGTAAAGTAATTGAGAAATAGCAAGCAATGGTAACCCCATCGCAAACAAGTCCCAACGTGTTATTGCCAGGCCCAAAAACTGAATTGATTCCCATCGCCGACTTGTCAAGGTGTCAAATCTCTTGGACTTTATTCAAGTAGTCTCCCAGAACAACTAGTGCGAATGCGCGAGACCACGAGCGATCATCTGGGAGAGATACAAAATCGCTCCAGATTTTAAACGCGCCCTTTGGGTCAACAAATCCAGATTGGGCAAGATGGTCAATGCTTGCTTCGCACTTTGGTCTCAGTTTACCTAGCATCCACCGACCAACGGGTAGACTGAAACCGGTTTTGGGACGTCTCAAAAGAGCCTCCGATAGCTCACCCTTAAACGCCTCACGAAGTAAGTGCTTTCGTGTACTCCCACTCGGAAATCGCACGTGGTCTGGGAGAGTATGAACCCAATCTAGAAGCCTTTGATCTAGAAACGGTACTCGCAGTTCGAGCGAATGAGCCATCGAGTTTACATCTGCATCTCGCAAGAGCATGTTGCCCTGATAGTACCTTGACTCTGCTATGGATACAGCCCATCCCGGTGATGCCCCTTCATCAGGTTGCCAATTCATGGATGCGGTTGGCAAACCACAATCGCTAAGTCCGAACGATTCGAAGTCCAGGCCGAGCATGGAGAGTTCGTGATTGCTCATTAATCTACGTCGCATCGTCGTCATAACGCCAATACTTGGCTCCATCGAAAGCATATCTTGCATCTTTTCCGAAATTTGTCTTGGACTGCGAATTCCAACAAGTTTAGCAAGCGAGCGTCGCAAACGTGTTGGCACCCAACTTAGTTGCCGTGCCATGCTGACAAATCTTGGAATCTCCTGAAAACTTGGGTAGCCTCCAAAGAGTTCGTCAGCACCCAAGCCGCTCAATGCAACCTTGATTCCATGTCCACGAATGGCTTTTGATATGACGAAGCTGTTCAGTCCGTCTATCGACGGTTGGTCAGCAGACGCAAACCATTGCGTTGTTGCTTCCAAGGCATCGGATTCTGTTATTTCGACTGGTACATGTTTCATTCCAATTCGCGAAGCAGTTGCTGATGCAATCTCTGTTTCATCCATGTCCTTTGCATCTGCAACTGAAACAGTAAATGCTTGAACCTCATTGCTGGATCTTTTCGCCAGGGTCGCCAAAATTGTGCTATCGATCCCGGCAGAAAGGAAAACGCCGACAGGTACGTCCGCAATCAAGTGATCCTTCACTGCGCTTTCCAATAGAGTACGAGTTTGGGACACGGCGTTTGCTGTATTGGCATTGAAATCCACGGTCGGAGGCGTCCACCAGACATTTTCCCGAATCAACCGGAATCCTGTGTCAAATGCCCTGTACTCCCGCCAGCTTCCAGGCTCCATCATTTGAATGCCTTCGAAAATGCTGGTAGGCTGAGCCACTGCTCCATATGCGAAGTAGTTTGCAATTGCGGAGCGACTGAGTTTTCCTTCAGAAAGCCCTGAAACGAGTAACGCCCGCAACTCGCTTGCAAAAACGAGACTCTGGTCTGACTGATGAAAAAAGAGCGGTTTTATGCCGGCTGGATCCCGAGCAAGGAACAGCGAATGCGTCACTCGATTGAGGTAGGCAAAAGCATACATACCCTGTAGCCGCCGTACGAATTCGATTCCAAATCGACTCAATCCAAGTAGCAATACCTCGGTGTCACTGTTGCTCTTGAATCGTTCTCCTTCGGCTTCCAACTCGGCGCGAAGTTTGCGGAAATTGTATATCTCACCATTGAAAACAATTCGATGAAGCCCATCGTCAGTCGACATGGGTTGCTTTCCAAGCATCGAAAGATCCAATATTGACAGTCTGCGGTGTCCAAGACCGACCGTTTGCCTACCAAATTGATCGATCGTTTCGCCGGATGCGTCCGGCCCACGGTGCTCAATCGCTTTTCCCATTTTAAGCAATGCGTCGAATAGGAACTGTTGGTCCGCGTGGATAATTCCTGCTATTCCGCACATGTCTTAGGTCTCAGATTCAACGTCGGGGGAGTACGACGGAAGTAACGTCTGTAGTATAGCCAAATAAGTTCTTGCTAACTTGTCTCGGTTGAAATTTGATTGCACGTAGTGAAAACCATTTTCACCCATTTGTTTCAGTTCCTCTGACGATTCCTTCAATCTCAAAAGGCAATCGACAAACTGTTCGTCGTTCTCTGGTTCGAAAGCGATTCCGCCTCGGCTCTCCTCAACGAGTTGGCGAGCGTCTCCATTGACCCCAATCAAAATCGGACGTTTCAGTCCGGCAGCTTCGAATATCTTGGATGGAATCACAGTCTCAAACAAAGGCGTTTTTCGCAAGTGCACGAAACAAACATCAGCGATCGACAACCATGACATAACTTCGGATTTCGGTCGAAGACCGGTGAATGTAATGCAGGTCAAGTTCTCTCGTTCGGCTTGGTTTTGAAGTTCTGTCCTAACCGCCCCATCTCCGATTGCAACCAATGCAATGTCGCTTATGCCACTTTGTTGTATCCTTCTGGCAGCGCGAATGTAGATATCTAAACCGCATGCCATTCCAATTGTACCAATGTACGCGCAGACGAATTTCCCATCGAGCTTCCATAACTTGCGAACAGCTTCCGTCGCTTCAACTGTATTGTCCTCTAAATCTGCATCCCAACCATTCATCACAACGGAGATTTTTTCTACTGGTACACCACGTTCGACCAAACGTCGACGGTAGCCATCTCCCACGGTCACAATCCTGTCAGCATGGTAGTACATCCATTTTTCCAAAAGCTGCAAAGTCCCCAGAATCCACTTGTTGCGAATTGCGTCCACTGCACCAATCGATTCCGGCCAAATGTCCCTAATTTCAAGAACAAATGGTGTTCTTTTCCTTCTAATTAATCCCGTAGTACGCAGCCAGAGGGAATAAAGCACACCGGCCCATCCGCAGAAAAACTGAGGTGAGGTTGCGATGACAATATCGTGACGAGATAGATAGGCAGCGCGCAGTAAAGCTGAAACCAAAAAGGAAAGATAATTTGCAATTCGGAGAAACATCCCTTTGTTTGGCGCCATCCAAGTCCAAACTCGAATGACGCGAACTCCATCGATCTCCTCCGATTGGGGCCACAGTTTATTCTTGTAGCCTTCGTACACCTTGCCGTGCGGCACATTTGGCGCGCACGTGATGACCGTCACTTTGTGACCAGCTGCAACCCACCTTTTCGCAAGTGCCGAAACTCGAGTAGCGGGGGCATTTCCTTCCGGCAAATAGTAATGCGAGAAGTAGAGTATTTTCATCTAGACACTTGAAATTTGGTTAACCAGCAAGCGTTACCTGAAACGAACGATGACATGGAAAGAGTTTGCCGTGTGATCGAAACACCGAACCGCGGACTATAACGGGTCGGCTTAACAGCCCAGGAAAAATCCGCCCCCTCTACCGAAATGTAGACTTTCGTTTTGCCCAGGATGGCAGTGACTTGCGACTTTTCAATCGTCAGATTTACGGCGGGAGCGAAATGCCAGTTGATACACGCGGATGCAGTGCCTTTCCCATCAACTTCGTCTGTTATGAAAAGTTGATCCGACGAATAGAGAAATGTCCTACGATGTCTAAAACGACGGAATCCGTGGTGCTCAGCAATTAGCTCAAATCCATCGCCGGATGGTGTCCAATTGATTAAACGAGGAATGCAGCGTCGACCGACACGAAACGCTCCCCAAACCTCGCTCGAGTTTTGTCTATCGATCGCGACTGTGTTGTGAGCGAAAGTGGATCTGTCATACGATCGAGCGTCACCAGTTGTATATTCGAGTGTGCCGGTGTTGGTAATAAATTGCATCCCGCCTAATGACCACTCAAAGGAAAGTGTATCTGCATGTGCATGCCCAGGTTGATAGTCGGGACCAATCGCACCGCAGTCACACACGATGTAGTCGCCGTTTTTCGACAATGAACCATAGTATCCAGCATTTGGAAGAGCCCAATGTCCTGGTTGTCGAGTTGTCGCATTTCGTGGAATGGAGTAAATGTCGTTGGCAGCATCATTAAAAAGGGCAATTTCCTCATTGGGATGGAGCATGCATTGCATCGCTTGTTCCATCGAGGGAACCTTGGCTTGTGCTAGCAGTTTTGTTTTGTCATCGCCGCAAACTTCTAATACCCTTGTAAGCCAACAAACTCGAGCGTGGTACATAGGTGACCGCTCGAAATGCATGCCATCGTTCAAGACCTGTTCATTCAATTGTTCTCGGCATAAGCGGTTTCCCAATCGTCCGATTTTTTCACCGAAATCACCAGAAAAGAACCACCCTCCAACAGCCAGGGCAACAGCATTCTCTAGCAGGTGATTTGCCATAATGTGGAATTCAATATGCTTCGATAGCCATTGGTATTGTCGCCAAATGCTCTGAATCAGTTTCCTGCAGAAGTCTTGGTCCGAAAGTGTTAAATCTCGCCAATGGCCCAAGAATAGTAGGCACCAATTGATAAGCCTGAGAGATGTGGGATAGGGCTCCCATCCAGTGGCACCTTTTCGTGGCGGATGATTCTCTATCCAATCGAGAGCCAAACTTCTTGCAAGTTTCCACCCGTCCGAGCCCTCATCTCGCAACGACCATAGCCAATCGAAGTAATGGAGATTGTAACGCCAAAGGCGAGGTAGGTCGCTTCTGTCCCAAAGCGAAGGGTAGGTAAGTCTTACCTCGCGGTTGAGAAAACAAAACCTAAGACTGGTTAGTTGGTCAATCGGTTGCAATAATACCGGTTCGTCGAGTGGTACCGTAATCGCAACATCACTCAACGCCCATTCCGAAATCGACGGAAATCGGCGCTGGAAAACCCCTGGATTTTCGAATCGCGATTGAAGTCTCCGCAATACCTGATAGTAAATCTGATTCGGTTTCAGATAGACTATGGTTCGAAGTACTCTACTTAACTGCAAAAGAAATCCATGAATTGGACTTGGTGATTTTGTTAGTCCTGTCAGCTAGCCGCAGCCTTCAAATCGCTTCGCTTGCCAAGTCTCCTAAGCCCAACAACCCCGTGTATCGATAACAACCCTTTGCTCGAGGATGCGTTTCGAAATTCGTTTAAACGGCTTGTGGTCTACAAGCAACACGACAATATCGGCCTGCTTAACGGCATCATCCGCCGAGACAAGCGTAGCGCCGTCTCGAATGGAACCTGGTAATGCCTGGGTATGAGGCTCTACAACAAG
>JANMNR010000505.1:0-23982 GCA_031368325.1 Pirellula sp. | reverse complement strand
CGACTATCTTATTGGACGAAACGTTCAATTTAGGTTGAAAAATGATTGCTCCGTGGTGTAATTGGCAACACAAGGGATTTTGGTTCCTTTATTCTAGGTTCGAGTCCTAGCGGGGTAGCTTCAAAATAACTCCAGCCCGGTTCCGACCGGGCTTTTTTCATTGCCAGATACGAACATTATCATGCCAGAAATCCAGGCTTTTCGCGGTCTACGTTACAACTTGGCGCAGGTAGGTTCGCTTTCCAGCTGCATTGCTCCCCCGTACGACGTCGTGGACTCCGAGCTCCAAAACCACCTGTACGGACTTTCCCCGTTTAATTTTCTTCGGTTGGAGCTCAATCGCCGTGAGGAACAGGATCTCGACGAGAATACCATTTACCAACGAGCTGCCCGCATTTATCGTTCCTGGCGAAGCGAGGGGATTTTGCAAACGGAGCCCGATCCCGCCATATACGTATATCACCAAGAATTTGACATGGGGGGGCGAAAACTGACTCGCAGAGGATTCATGTCGCGGGTACGGCTCAAACGCTTCGGTGAGGGAAACATCTATCCTCACGAACAAACACATGCCAAGGCCAAAGATGACCGGCTGCGCTTGACCCGCGCCACTCAAGCGAATTTGTCACAGATCTTTGGTCTCTACCCTGATCCGGAAAATTCCATTCAAGAGCTTTTGGAAAATAAAATCGCTGGCGTCCACGGTATCGAGGCAACAGATCATCTTGGCGTTCTTCATCGCATGTGGCCCGTGAGCGACGTCAAGACGATTCAGCAAGTCATGGCCCTGATGAGCAGCAAAGATATGTTCGTAGCCGACGGCCACCATCGTTACGAAACGGCCTGTAACTATCGCGATGAACTGAATGCGCACGATCCGTTGCCAGACGCTCATCCGGCAAACTACGTCCTAACGATGTTGGTCAGCATGAGCGACCCAGGACTTGTCGTGCTGCCAACGCATCGGCTGGTCTCTGGCGTACCGGACATGACGACGGGTCAGTTGCACGAAAAACTTTCGCATTGCTTTGATTGCGACATCGTTGGAAGCGGTCCCGAAAGCGCTGGAGCCGTTTGGGCCGAAATGGATCGGCTTGACGAACAACTTATTATGGCAATCTACTCCAAAGCCTCGAATGAATGGACTCGCATTTCAGCACGCCAAGAAGCCGCGGATCGAATGGCTGCTATCGCACCTGAGCACTCGGCGGACTGGCAGGGACTGGGTGTTGCAGTACTTCATCGATTGGTCTTCGAGGATTTGCTCGGACTCAAGGAGATTCCAAAGCCCACGTACGTCCACCTCGTCCAAGAAGTCATCGATGGACTGAACGGTCGTCTCGAAGGAAAGCTCGAGTATCCGCTGGCGGCGATGGTCATGCCCGCAACTATCGACCATATCCGTGCCGTGTCGTTGCACCAAGAACGCATGCCAGCCAAGAGCACTTACTTCTTTCCAAAACTCGTGTCCGGCCTAGTTGTGCATCCGCTTGCGTAGCCATGACGGCGATGTTACTCGCTGCTCGAATGGACTTCGCCGCCCCAGATCGAACCAAGCGCTTCCCAGACTCCGCATACGATGGCGCCACTCGCCAGTTGGATGATATCAAGATTGCCCTTTGTACCTCGCCCTCTAGATGGAAAAGCCTTGAACGCGTCTGCACTCGAGCAATTGTAAGGGGTATTCTCCCAGCCGTTGAACGATGAATTACAGTACATTGCCCCTATTGTAGCGCCTCACTCTTGCAAGCCTCGATTTGATCCGCCGGACCGGTCATCGGTATTAGAACGGAATCGTGCCGATTCGCGGCTAATCGCATGCGTTCTCGCTGCGTTGCCTGAAGCTCTACAATTGCATCCTTCCATGTATCGCCTTGGCAAGCAAGCATGTCTACATTGCGACAGTGCGATGCAAAGCAACCGCCCAAAAAAGGACTGCGATTGCAATCATCCCAACACCAAGCAACGCGGCAAACGGGTGCTGAGTACTTCACCATGATGGCGACCATAGATCGATTCAAATGGGGCTAGTTCTGTAGTCTATGTTTGAGACTAGAATATAGGCTCTACTTGAAGACTCGGTGTACGGCAAAATCTGCAACGTATTTTCAGAAGGACAACTGATCTATGAGAGTTTATTTACTGCTATGCCTGACCTTGCTCGGCCATTCCCTCACAGTGAATGCGTCCGACCTCATTCATGTTTTGGTATGGGACGAGCGTCAGCCTCGTCAAAAAGATGCCTACGACAATTTTCTTGGTAACGAAATTGTTGCACAGCTAAAAGCGACCACACAGGACATGGAGTTTAGGTCGGTTTCGCTCGATGATGCTGAACAAGGACTCTCGTCCGGCAATCTTGAATGGGCCGACGTCATAGTCTGGTGGGGACATGTGCGACAAGGCGAAATTAGCGAAGAAACCTCGCAACGAATTTTGGATTACATCAAACGGGGCGACCTCGATCTTATCGCATTGCATTCAGCACATTGGGCGCGCCCCTTCATGGCGGCTATGAATTGGCGAAGTATCGAGGACGGTCGCAAGCATTTTGAAAGGATTGCACCTGGCGAGAAGTTAACTCTTGAGACCGTTTCTCCGCCGCGTCCGCAAACATTGCCCACACACGGTAGCACTCTTACGCCGGCATACTTTTCCTACAAGACGAGTCAGAAATCGATAACCGGTATTGTTCATCTGCCCTGGTGCTGCTTCCCCGATTATCGGCCGGATGGCAAGCCAAGTACGATAACGATTAAAGCTCCACAGCACCCAATCGCAAAGGGCTTACCAGCGAAGTTCCAGGTCGGAAAAACGGAGATGTACAATGAGCCATTTCATGTTCCGGAGCCTGACGAATTGATTCTCGAAGAGACCTGGGAACTGGGAGAACGTTTTCGAAGCGGAATGGTTTGGAATATTGGAAAAGGCAAAGTTTTCTATTTCCGACCTGGTCACGAACAATACCCTGTCTTCAAACAAGTCGAGGTAATTCAGGTTTTGGCTAACGCTTGCCGTTGGTTGGGCAAGGACAGTGCTGACGAACAAAAATAAACGAGACCGCCCCACTTATTTAAGTCCAGATTCTTCGATGTTTCAATGGAAAGTGAAAAAGGAACGCATCACTTTCACCACTTTGAACGTGCGATGCATAGGAGTTGCGGGGCGACAACGCGACGTTCTAAGGATGGCCAGCGGCGAACCAACCGCCACCGTGAGCCATGGTGCTGGTAGAATTGCCGAAATAGACACGATTTCCATTTCGATATTTTGGCTTCCGCAGATTTGATGGAAGAATTAAAAAATTCATGTTGGCAAATACAAGAGTACTAGCCAAGTGAAGAGGTGCCCAAGAAAGGAATCTAAAATGGAACGGAATGCGCAATTCGAAATTGATCGTGCTAGCGATTCCATTCAATCCCTTCGCCCGGCGGACGCTCGCCAACATTATGAAGGGGTCGCTTTTTCAACGTCAGGGAACACGCTGGCTGTTGCGGCCGCAGGTACAAACTCGGTTTTGCTGTTTCGGAGGAAGAACAAGTACCAATTCGAAGAAATCCCATATTGGACTATCGACGGCGCTAAAGCAAATCTCGAGTTTCCTCATGATGTCTCATTTGCGAGGATTCAGGGCCAAGAGTGGCTCGCGGCGATACAACGACGCGGAAAGATTGCGATATGGGAGAATATTCGGGAGGGTCAAGACAATGTATCTGATCCAGCGTTTGAAATTTTCGGGCCACTGACTGGCCTTCATTTTTCCGATGGCGTTTCATTTGTCCCTCCCAACTATACTCACGTAGCAGCGTGCAACTACGCAGCAAACAGCATAACGTTCTATCGTAGGACATCTTTCTCTCCCGTTTCCTTTTGCCTTGAGCCCGAGTCCGTTCTGCAGTGTTCTTATCTAAGTGGTCCGGATGGTCTGGCTTTTTCATCATGCGGCAGATGGTTGGCCGTAGCCAATCACAGCAACAACACCGCAAGCGTCTTTTGTCGCGTTGATGCAGGCCCCGATCATAGTAAGTTGATATACGACCCCGAGCCTGTATCGACAATCCGCGACCAGTCACTTTGCTATCCACACTCGGTTGCCTTTTCACCAAAAACAAACCATCTCCTAGTTACAAATTCTGGTGCAAATTATTTCAACGTCTACGCTCCTGAAGTGGGGCCACAAGGTCATAGCTGGTCGGACGCGGCCGTGGCTTCAATTCCGTTTTGCTCGGAAGAACTTTTCAAGAGAGTTAATACCCTCAATAAAATGGAGGGCGGGCCAAAAGGAATTGCAATTCACAATAAGAATTTGGCTGTATGTAGTCCTGAAATTGGCGTCAAGATTTATCGCTATCGCGAGCATCATCGCCAAATCTTGAAACGGCTGACTAACATACGATTATGGAAGCGATTCAAGAGCCTATTTCGTCGCCCTTTCCGCAACGAGTTTATTCACGGGAAAGCCTTATGATTGAACTTCGAATCTGGACTCCCGTTTCCTAACAAGGCTACCAACAGTACACCGTCGAGTTTGCGATCCTACCAGCTACCAAGCCTTGCATTCATGATCATAACAAGAGTTTTCGCCCGATCCTTGCCAGCAGATTCTAATATCTTATTCCCCTCGTCGCGTTCGGACCGAGTCGGGAGCCTAGCGTCCGTGGCCAGATATGCATGCTCCAAAAGCATCTGCCAGTTCATGGAGCTGACGGCCCAGCGTTCCGAAAGCATTCGAAGCTGGCTGTATGGCTGATCTACCGATACAAAATATCGAACTTGATCGTCTGTGTAATCGACCTTGATCGGCTTGGGGTTGTTGGCTTGAGGTTGTTTGGCAGAACCCTGCGCCAGTGCTGCATCCGCATTCTGATACGAACGCTTTTGATTCATCCACGTCGCAATTTTCCCGGAGGGCAATTTCCCAGATTCTGGTAAAAGGGAATCGGTTGCAGGAAATCCAGCAAACAAACGCATCTGCCTTTGCGCTGCAGCGATCTGCGATTCCGTTGATTTGAGGTACCAGGGGGCGTCGGTCTTGATCCCCTCAAGCCGAAAGCCCTTTGACAATACAATCCAACGGACGAGAGATCCTAAGTCCGCTTTTCGCGATTGCATTTGACTTGCGAGCAGCTCTAGTAGATCCACTCTTTCATTGAATCCTTCGTCATCGGTCAGGCCTATTGCTGGGACCAAGGGTTGTTTGAAGATCTGGCTCCACACCATTTCAACGACAGCACGTCGAGGTTCAGCCGATTCTTTAAACCACAGGCCAAGCGACTTTGCAGACTTTCGCGGCTTTCGCAATGATGGCGGACCAGCGACAGCGAGCTTCAAGCGACCTTCGGCATCTTCATAAAAGTAATCGACCGCCGGATCGACTCGCAACGTGCGACCAAAAGTCTGATTTAAAAGTGTCAATCCCGACAAGTTTGCAGGTACAGACCAAAAGTCGCTTGAACCAGCTCCCGCTTGCGATTTAGGCATCGCAATGTAGCTTCGCATATCCGGACTGTTTGTTTCGTCCACATGGCATTGTGCACATACCATCGACGGGTTGCCGCTCATTCGCATCAGTTGCCTTGATACGCCTATCAACGACTCTTCCCGAGGAGCGCGGCGTTTCGAGGTCGGTACTAACTGATCAATACCCTCTCGCTGGGTCGCCATTGTGCGCTCCACCGTTTCAGCCAACCAATAGGCAGCTGCATCGCTTCGAATTCCTGTCGGCTCCTCGCCATCGATCATGAGGCGCTCAATGTCGCCAACAAACACCTTTCTATTCAGCGAAGCTTCCAACCAATCCAGAAAAGCGAACTCGGAAGCTGGCAAGTCTCGAGATGTGCTAAGACGCTTGCCCAAATAATACTCTGCAAATTTACCTGACCAGTAGCGAGGGAATTCACTGCTTGAAATGAGGTTGTCGATATAGTTGGAAACCCTGCTGTCATTCTTACTCGAACGAAACGCTTCCTTTTCTGCCGTCGTCGCGGGACGTCCTACAATTGCCATCGCAGATCGATCAAGCCAAACATCGACGGGAATCGTTGCCGAAGCTGTCAAGCCAACGCGTTTCCAAAGGTAGTTCAACTGAGTATCGATAATGTTGACGATCTCTTGGTTTGCCATTCCCTCAAAAGGAACGCTGGGCGCTGGAACATCCGCAGCAACTATTGATGAGTTTGGCTTGTCCGACTTGTCTAGCTGGTTTGCAACGGCGTTTTTACTTGATGCATCGATTTGATTTTTACTGGCATCAAGCTCTGGAGCCGTAGCCAGACTTTCTGACTTTACATCCGCGGGGGAATTGGCCGTCGCAGTTTGGCTGAGGGGAGGAATCGTCTTCGGTTCCGTCTCTTTTATGGCAATGTCGGCCTGAGTACCGGGAGCCGTCCAATTCTTTAAGTGTCCGGGTAAAAAAACCACACCCACTACAGCCGCGGCTAGTGCCGCCACGAGAATCGTACCGCGACGAATCCAATGACTGTAGTTTTCCTCAATGAACTCTGGGATAGTATAGTGCACTTCAAAGGGCGGCGGAATCACGGTTCCGTAACCGTTTTCTAAATCCGTTGCCGCCGCGTGAATCGCTTCATCGTATTCAGGTGTTGTACAACGCGAGCTTTCGATGACGCCTTTCTTTAAGCTTGCAAAGATCCTGGACTTCAGGTCAGGGGCCTCGTCGTCGCCAAGAAAGTCCTCGAGCAACATGCTAAGCATGTGGCCGCTGGGGTTGGAGGCCGGCGTGAGATCTGAAAATTCGTCACTTTGGTAGTCACTCACGATTCAACTTTTCATCCAAACATTGTTTAAGTTGTGCCTTGGCACGTTGCATCAGATTCTTCGCTCCGTGCTCGGTAATCCCCAACTCCCTCGCGATCTTTTCTCGCGTTGCCGCTTCCGTAAATCTAAGCCTCAACGAACGCTGGGCTCGCTCCGTCAATCGGCTGAAGCATTCCGACAATTGATCCGTCAACTCGCTTCCCTTACCATCCGCTCCAGCCCATCTCAGCCACTGGCAATCCAACTGGTCCAGATCACTTGTAACCATTATTTTCTTCTGACGTCGCCGGTACGAAACTAGCAGATGGAACGCGACTCGTCGGAGATAGCTCGTCGTTGCATTCGTGTTAACCTGTACAAACGGCCGTCGCAAAACCGCGAAAAATGTTTCCTGTGTCAAGTCATCCGCCAAAGACTGGTCACATCCAATCGCGCGCAAATATCGCCACACGCCCGCTTGATGCTCGGAAATCAAAGCCGATGCATCAAGCGACGGTTCTATTTTGGGCGAGTTCAGGGGTTGTGTGCTCAATCCATTATCCAAAAAGGTCTTTGATGATTTTTCCGCTATTGGCAATCTTCATCGGTCGGCCGTTGCGACTGGTGAAAGTTGTTTCCAAAGAAATACCCAACGCGTGGCAAACCGAGGCCATCAAATCCTCAGAGGAATAAGGCTCGCCAACAACCTCGGTTCCTTCTGCATTCGTCGCACCGACCGCTTTGCCCCCTTGAATTTTTCCTCCACCGACTACCACGCTCCAGGCTTTTGCCCAGTGGTCGCGTCCCGCGTCAGCGTTAATTCTAGGCGTTCTCGCAAACTCGCCCATCCAAACGATGCAAGTGTCCTCCAGCAAACCTCGCTGCGACAGATCTTCAACCAAGGCACTCATGGCTTTGTCCAACACTGGCAAGCGATCGTTTTCCAACGTTCGAAAAATGCCCTGGTGATTATCCCAACCGCCCAAATCCACTTCGGCAAATGGAACACCTGCTTCGACCAAGCGTCTTGCCAACAAGCAGCCCTGTCCGAAGTTGTTCTTTCCGTAACGTTCTTTGGCTGCCTCGGGCTCTTTCTCAACATCAAAGGCCTTCATCTGGGTGCTAGTCATCAAGTCAAATGTCTTGCCCTGCACCTTGCGGTGGTCTTCGAGAACCGAACCACGATTTTGCGAGATAAACGAATTCTCGATCAACTCCAAAGCAATCCGACGCTGAGTCAATCGATCCCCCTCAAGTTTCATTTCCAGGTTGCGAATCCGTCCATTGCTCGAAACACCCAACGGTGCCCAGGACATTCCGAGAAAACCTGGCCCCTCACTCGCCCCACCAATCGAAACAAATGGAGGAATCTGGAGGTCCGGCCGCTGCGATGCCAGTTCATGCGCTACCACGGATCCATAGCTTGGGTAATCCACGTTTGCATCTGGTACGTAACCTGTATGCATGTAATATCGACCTCTATTGTGGTCGGCCTCACGCGTGCTCATCGATCGAACAATACTCATGTGATGCATTTGCTTTGCCATCAACGGCATATGCTCACAGATCTGAAGATCACCAGTGGTCGATATCGCCTTGAATGGACCACCATTGTCGGTCCCAGGCTTCAAATCCCAAATGTCCATACTCGACGGGCCGCCGCCCATCCACAGCAAAATGCAGGACTTGTGGTTCTTCTTCAGTGTATCAGCATGCACTCTCAAGGAATGACCAAGCGATAGTGAGGAGCCGAGCAGAGCGCCGGCGCCCGCCATATGGCTCATGAAGTGCCTTCGGTTCATGCCGACAGGGGGTGCGAATCGTGACCACATAAACATGTTTCCTTGTTACTACAGTTAAACCAAACCCACTTTAGAAATCGTACGGATCGAACTTGAATCGAAGAATCAATGGTTGAAGATAAACTCGTTGCTATTCAGAATCGCCCACCACATGTCCTGCAACATTCCGCCCACGTCGTTCTTTCTCGCGGTGAGCAACTGCTGAGCAATGTTCACTTCATCCTGCCTCGCCTTGCGTCCAAGCCCAGCGATATACAAATACTGAACCTTTTCCGCGACTGGGCCCTTGTTATGAACCATGGTATGCAACCAACTGCCTGCATCGGTCGAAATCGCTTCGCGAATAAGATCCCCATTGAACAACATCAAACTCTGCGGAATCGAACCATTGAATGTCGTTGTCTCTTCCCCGTCATCGGTCCCGAACGCTACAACGAATTGCTTCATCCAATCGTCTCGTTTCTTTTGCTGTTCCTCTAGGTTTCCTTTTCGATTCGCTTGCGTCGCAACCGCCAGCGATTGGAACAACTGTTCTGCACTCATTTGACGTGTGTAGAAATGTGAGAACTTTGGTGACTCACCCAGGGAAGGTTCATCCGAGGAGTTGTCTTTCGTTATCTTCGATGACAATTGGTAAGCCTTCGACATGGTTATCCAAACAATCAACTGCTTCAGGTCGTAGCTCGCTGCTCGGAAGTCTGCCGAGATTTCTTCAAAGAGCTCAGGCATTGTCGTCGGGTTGTGGGGCCCAAGATCGTCGATCGGTTTGGTAAAGCCATAACCAAGGAAGTGAGCCCACATTCTATTAACGATCGCTTTGTCCAAAAATGGACTTTCCATCATCAACTTGCCCAACTCATTGCGACGATTGACCTGGCTTACATACCCGCTTTTGCCAATTTCAGTTCCGTCTACAAAAGCAGGGTAGGCGACCTTCGTCAGTCCATTTCGCAGTTGGTAGTAGATCTCCGCTTGCTCAGGACGACGCCCTTCGCCAGCAAAGTCCTCGTTAATGATCTCCGCATGATCTACATCGCGATTGGTCGAACCAGCAACGAATCGACGCAAAGCCCGTGACTGGCGGAAGAAAGCATTAAACTCCCAAAACTTCTGTTGCTTCCATTGATTGAACGGATGGTTGTGACACTGGGTGCATTGAACCTGCAATCCCAAAAAAATTCGGGAAACCGCCGCTGTCGCTTGCGTGCCGTTTTCTTCATTCACCTTCATCGCCAAGAAATTTGTCGCCCCGTTGAACCCCTCCGTACCTGGTTTCGTCGTGCCGGTAGCGGTTACCAACTCGATCACCATTTCGTTGTACGGTTTGTTCTGAGCGAAACAGTCTCGCAGATACTTCTCCATGCCTGGCCGATTTGTCAAACTTCGATTCTCCAGACCACCACTGCGCCCAATCAGGACATTCGTCCAAACGGTAGACCAGTGGTTCGCGTACTCCTCGGTGTATCGACCGTCGTTCAACAACTTGTTAACGAGCACGTACTTTTTGTCCGGCGACTTGTCCTTGGCAAATTCGGCAAACTCGTCATAACTCGGAATTCGACCGATCACATCCAAAAAAAGCCGTCGACACCACTTGAGATCATCTTCGACCGGCGATGGCTTAATCGGTCCCGCATTGGCCGCAGTACCATTTGGTGTTTGTGCCCATTGCGAAACCATTGCTGCGTCGATTTTCCCAACCTGAACCGGGAGCGTCGCACGTCGAGAATCCTTTTTGACCACCACTTTTTCGTCGTCGTCAGCTCGGGCCAACGAATCTCCAAACACAGCAAGGACAGCAAACACCATCTGCAATGCAAACAACGTGTTTAGAATCCTAGAAAATGCCGATTTCGCTAATCGATGTGTTTGGATGTTAATAGCCATATTTGAATAACTCATTAGTTGTTGCGTTTGGGAAAGCCCAGCAAACTTACAGTCGGAGCGTCAATCAAGCCCATATTGTACTCAATGGCTTTGATTTCTAGCAAAATCCTTTTGTCTCAATTTCAGCCCACATCCAGGGAGCGAAGCCTTTCAGACCTTGTTTTTCACCGTTCTTAGACAATGCTAATGGAATCATGACAGAACAAGAATTCCTCGCACATCACCAGCTAACTCGCAACCCGTTCGCCGACGAAGATGCCCAGACAGACTCGGTTTTTCGCGAATTTTGCATTGCCGGTACATTTCATCCCTCGTGGAGCAAAGTCGTCGGCGACTCGAAACAACCGGCAACCGCCGTCGTTTTCGGCCCAAAAGGCTCCGGCAAGACTGCTATGCGACTTCAGTTGGTTCGCCACATCACCGAACACAACCAGCAGTCGCCGGAGCACCGGGTCTTTCTGATTGAATTTGATGATTTCAACAGTTACCTCGGTCCATTGCAGGAGCACTTGCCCCGTCGCCAACGGTCCTCCCCGGACCGTGTACTGCAATCCCTCAGGCTTTGGGATCACATGGACGCTATTCTCAGTCAAGGCGTCACCCTACTCGTCGATCGTGTGTTGCAAACCTCTGCCACCAACAACCTACCAGCCATCAACGTCCGGCAGGACGCAATCGACCGCCTAGATCGCGGACAGCGTCGCGATCTCCTGCTTCTCACTGCTTCATACGATCGCTCAAAGTCGGGGACATTGCATGATCGCTTTTCAGCGATTCGCAAACGACTCAGGTTCTACTCGCCGTCGACTTGGGTGCCGCTCTCGATCGGAGTAGTTCTCAGTATTATCGCTCTATGGCTCTGCTATTTTCTTTATAGTACCGAGACGCTCTCTGTTCGAAGGCTACTCTGGCTGTTCCCGCTAGCGCTTGCCGGATCCTGGGCCATTTACGGCTACCGATGGCTTCGACATCAGCTCATTGCGATGCGTGTCTGCAAAAACTTGCGAGTCATTCCTCGCGACCGAGGTCAACTACGAAAACTCCTTATGCAGTTTTCAGACAAGGAACTTGATGAACAACCTCTGCCACAGTCTCAGCGATCCGATGACCGATACGCACTCTTGGAAAAACTCCAGCTCTTGTTGCGCTCCCTCGGCTTCCCTGGCATGATCGTGATTGTGGATCGTGTCGACGAACCTGATCTCGTCAACGGACAGGCCGAAAGGATGAAGCAGCTCGTTTGGCCCTTGCTCGATAATAAACTGCTCAAGCACGATGGCTTCGGAATCAAACTTTTGCTGCCTAGCGAACTTCAATACTTTATCGATCGCGAGTCGCGTGAATTTCACGAACGAGCACGCCTCGATAAACAAAACGTCGTCCAATCCTTTGACTGGACCGGCGAAGCACTATACGACCTCTTGGCTTCGCGTATGCGAGCTTGTGCCAACACCGGGTTTAGTCCCAGCCCGAAAGAGCTTTTTGAATCCGAACTTACCGAGCCACGATTCATTTCTGCCCTGCAATCGCTGCATACACCGCGAAATCTTTTTCGCTTCCTGTATCGACTGATCACCGAGCATTGCAAACGATTCCGATCCGAAACCCCGCAATTCAAAATATCCACCGAGCTTTTCGAAACAACCCTGGCTGTTGTTCAAGCAGAAGACCGCCGACAATAGCCAACAATGAAAGCAATATGTCCTTGTTCATTCGCTCCCTGCCGGCCCGCCTAACATGCCTCACCTTGGTTTCGATTTGCCTTGGTTGCACACAAAACACCAAGCCGGCTGAAACGTCGGATAAGGTTATCATCGCTAAAAACTTGACCCAGCCACGGTCCTCCGAACCGGTTCGTGAACTCACCGCGTTACAGGAAACGATCGTCGCGACCCTCAAGAATAATCTCGAAAAACGTGAGCTCTCAGCGGACCGAAACGGCGCTTGGCAAGTGATTCACGGAGCCGTTGCGTATGGCGATCAACTCCCCATGACAGTCGACGGGAAACCTACGTTAGCAATCGACTACTTGCTGTCGGGGCGGGCGCTCAATGGATGGGAAATCTCGGCTGGACCGATATTGCCCACGACCAAGCGTCCTGGCGTTGTCGCTCGCGTTGAGGCAGGTAGCTACATTGGGCAAGGTCACACGGACCAGTGGTTAGGATACTTTTCACAGATTCCACTCGCTTTGGATCGCAAGATAGTCGTAAACGACAAGTCGCTCACATTGGAGGATTGGGCCCGACAAGCACAATGGGATGTACCGAAAAATCCATTCAAGGAGTATTCATGGACACTCATTGCTCTGACGAATTTTTTCCCCAACGAACAACAATGGCAAGCGAGCGATGGAAAAACATGGACCCTCGAGCCTCTCGTACGTTTCGAAGCCCAACAAGATCTATCGGAGAGTGCCTGTGGAGGGATGCATCGATTAATGGGCCTCGCGCATGCAGTTGGATATCGCAAGCGACTCAAGGGCGCTTTAGACGAAGGATGGTTGATGGCAAAGACTGTCGTCGATGCGTCGGTGGACAGCGCTCGAAAATTTCAAAACTCAGACGGCTCGTTTTCGACCAACTACAGCGCTCGACCAGGCAATAGCAGCGACATCAGCTTGTGCATCAGCGCAACCGGCCACACGTTTGAATTCCTTTCCTACGCATTGGACGACAGTGAACTTGGCCAACCCTGGATGGAACGCGCAGCCGCGAGACTGTGTGCAATGCTCAAAGCCACTGAGGAAATCGACCTGGAGTGCGGCGGTGCCTACCACGCACTGGCGGGCCTGAAACTTTATCATCGCCGCCGCTTTGAAAAGTAGTCGGAAAACTCATAGGTCGTTCTTTCTCGCAACCCGATCCGTGATTCAAATTACTGGGCCTGCATCGTCGTTCAGACCTCGCTAAGCGGTTCTGTTGCGTCACCGAACCTTTCGACGTGAACCCCCATCTTGTCCATCATTGACAAGTACAGGCGACACATCTGGCGATTGGAGTTGCTTCGGTAATTGAGCGTTCGTCCCGTTTCGATCCTACCGCCCCCTTTTCCTAATACAACCACTGGCAACTGATCATTGTTGTGACCGCCAGTCATCATGCTTGAACACAGCATCAGCATCGAGTTGTCCAGCAGTGTACGGTCTCCTTCCTGAATCGCATCTAGCTTGCCAGCCAAGTAACCCAGTTGTTCAACAAAAAACTGATTGACCTTCAGCCAATCGGGAGTATCGGAATGTGACAGCAAATGATGAATCATGTAGTCTACGCCTAAATGCGGAAACCGTAGCGACGAATGATCGTTGTTCAGTTTCAACGTAGATACGCGTGTCGTATCGGTCTGAAACCCAAGCACGATGATGTCGCACATCAGACGCATATGGTCCGCGATATTCTGTGGAATTCCATCCGCTGGCCGTGCCATGTTCGGTTTGTCGAGCGTAGGACGCCAACCCTGGAGTTCACCTTTCTTGCCCGCTTGCTCAATACGTTGTTCTACATCGCGAACTGAATCCAGATACTCGTTCAATTTTCGCTGGTCACTGAAGCTAATCTGACGCCGAATATCGTTTGCATCCGCAAGAACCGCATCAAGAACGCTTTTGTCCCCTTTTTGTACTTCGTCCTTAAATAACCGATCAAAAGCCAGAGCCGGATACAGCTCCAAGGGTGTTGGAGTAGTGGGTGAACTCCAAGAAATATGCGAGCTGTATAACATGGAGTAGTTTTTGTGAACCGATGGATTCGCCGCTTCACAACCAAGAACAAGACTCTGCACCTTGGTCGAGCGTCCGTACGTTTGTGCCAACAGCTGGTCGACGCTCGTTCCTGATTTGATATCGCCACCAGCCGCCAACGGCGCACCCGAAAGTAAATTGCCGGTCTGCGAACTGTGAATATTCCCTTTCGTCGCTTCGACGTTGTATAGTCCTTGAACGAACAAAAGCTTCTCGCGGAGGCTAGACAGCGGCGACAATACTTGTCCCAGTTCCATCGCTTTCCCCTCGCCTTTCGCCCACCATTCTTTGCCGTGAAAGCCGTTGCCTGCGAACAGGACCGCCATGCGAACCGGAGCCAGACTCGACGATTGGGCCGTCGAGGTAAGCTCATCGCCCCAAACGGGAATGGACTCGAGCCACGGAAGCGCCATGGAGACTCCGGTACCCCGAAGAAATGTTCGGCGCGAGAAATGCTGAGGCATGATTGCAAACCTTCCGGTAGTAAGGGCCATTAACGTTCGTTGTCGATAAACTCCGAACCGCGAATCTCTCGGAACTGAGAGCTGCGAACGATGGATTCTATGGCCGCTCCAACTCGATAGCCGTCACGACTCAGCTGTTTCTGAATTTTATCCAGTAACGGTTCGTCGGATAATTGTACCGAACGCCCGAGCGAATAACCAAGCAGCTTCTTCGCGAATTGCCCCACAAAAGCGTCTCGCCTCGTTTGCCCCACATACTTTTTGAGATCACCAAGTCCATCCACCGCGGTGCCATCAAAGAGGACCGTCTTCGTATCGATGGGTAGACCCGAAGTGTCGTTGGTTCGCAGTCTCCCAATAGCGTCAAATCCCTCCATCGCAAAACCAAATGGATCGATACGTGAATGGCATTTAGAGCAGGCCATGTCGTTGGTATGTCGAGCAATCAACTGGCGCTCGGTTAGTCCATCAGGGACTTCCTCAGAAAGCACTGGGACGTTCCTCGGCGGCTTGGGGAGCTTTTCGCCGAGCATGACTTCGCTCAGCCATGTACCACGCAGAATGGGGCTGGTGCGAGAGGCACCGGACTGCTTTGCAAGAGTGCTCGCCATCGAGAGTATGCTGCCTCGCCCATATTGGCGAACACCCTCGACTCGCCGCCAATGCGGACCCACCACGTCCGATAATCCGTAATGCTTAGCGAGCTCTTCGTTCAAAAAGGTTGCGTCGCCATCAACCAAATCGACTATCGAGCGGTTGTTCTGCAAGAGGTCGGTTAGTACCAATATCGATTCTTCATACATTGCACCACGCAGAGAAGCAAACGTTGGAAAGTGCCGTTCGCTCTTCTCATTCAGGTTCTCAAAGTCGTGAATGTTTAGCCAGTGGCAACCGAACTCGGTCGCGAGTCGGCGGGCTTTCTGATCCTTGAGCATTCGTTTGGCCTGAGCCGCCAACGCATCCGGCTCTCTCAACTTGCCCGCTGCGGCCAACGCAAGCAGTTCTTGATCTGGAGCTGAGGACCAAAGGAAGTAACTGAGTCGGCTAGCGAGTTCGTAATCCGAGACGGGTCTCGCCTTCGTACCGGAGCCTGCTATCTCCAGTTTGTATAGAAAAGCTGGTGCCACGAGCACGCGTGCCAACGTCAATCGCAGGGCATCTTCGTGTAGTATTTCCTGCCGACGCAAGCTCGCATATAAACCCTGCAATTGCGTTCCTTCCGTCGTGGTGAGAGGGCGACGATAAGCTTTCTCAGCAAAGCGAATCAAATCTAGGAGCTGTCGAGGTTCATCCTCTATTAGTCGCCGCATGAACGAATCCGCGCGGTCCTGAACAGGTTGATGTAACGATCCAATCACGGGCAATAAGTCCGATCGATCTTGTGTCGCAAATTGATAGAGTTGGGTGATGGCTGTAACCAACTCGATCGGCTCTCGCGAAACATAAAATAACTCTTCCCACATGCGCTCAAGCTGGATGGTTTCTTCCGGCGTGAGCATGAGCTGCTGAAGTGGATTGTCTTCACGGTAGTAAAGCGTTAGCGTGACGACTTCGTCAACAGGGACGATCTGCGTGTAGCAAAGCGTCGGTGGGAATAGGTGACGGAAGTCGTTCAGTGAGTTTTCGAAGCGCCCACGAGCCTGGCTTTGTTCGTACGTGACAAACGGAGCTGAAACGGACAGTCCGCCCGCCTTTCCGTTTTGAACAGATAGACGCACCGAACCCTCTCGCCCTGTTTCCGGATGCAGCAGGCCAGAGACGACAAACTCTGCGCCAGCGACAAGATCAGCCGGCAACCGGACTTCGATCGTGTCGGGAGCATGAACGCATAGGCTCGCCGATTCGGTGGCTCGTCCGTCAGGGCACTTACCAAAACGTTCCTGAGGCAACCCCCACGTCGAGTTGCTCTCCGTGGTCGAAACATTCCCCTGGGGAGGTCGGTTTATTAGCGAACTGAAGACAGTTCCCATAAACGGCCCACTGATCGATTGCATTTGCTGAACAAGCGCTGCGTCAGGAGAATCCTTGGCCAGTGTACTTGGATCACTTTGCAATACGCGTTGAACTTCCGATGCTAGCCGAAGCTTTTCGGTCACATCGCTTGCTGTTTGCCACAGAGCTAGCTGTGAACCTGCTGGGATCTGATACCCCGTGCTCCCAGTTACCGGTTCTGAGAAAAAGTTCCAGACATTCGAGTTGCCATGTAGATCTGAATGTGGGTTGCCAGCGAGGATGTCAGGCGAAACATCCCGCCACAAGTTCCAATCCTTCGCCCCATTGCTTAGCATTAAATTGACAGCGGTGAGATCACACGAATGATTGTTGTCCTGAGGAGTGATGGCGAGCGTGATGAGATCGCCCGGACGAACTCCAACGAACTCGTGCGGTCCGATTGAGATGGTATTTGCTCCTTTGCTCTTGCCGGAAGCTAGGCGTCTGCGAGCGTTTCCTTGACGAAGCTCAAGTGACCAGCCTATGCCGTTCCCACACTCCGGATGGGCATGCTGGACAGTGCCGCTGATCGTTAGCTGCGTTGCAATTGGGCAACGCCAGCCAACCACCACGGCTAGCGTTGGTGTCGGATGCGCAGCGACACTGTGCGGTTGCATGTTTCCCGGAATGCGAACGTGCTGATCTGACGAGTTAGCCAGTACACTCAGCGCGGAATCACCCGTCCAACCCTTTACAAAATCGTGTGTTTCGATCTTTTCAAGCTTGCGGGGGATCAGGGCACCGATGCTTGCGGTGTCGTTATTGCCAACTCCTAGGTACTCCAGCCAAGTTCGCAATGCATCGGCATCGACGTCGTGTTTCTTAGCAAGAGGCTCGATATCGACGGTTGAATCCGATCGTGCCTTTTCCGCAGCAGCCATCAAGCAGCGAGCAGCTTGAGCGAAATGTCGATCTCGAACGGATGCCATTTGGTCTATTACGCGTCCAACATCTTTGAGCATGAGATCCGGTCTTCCTGGAGCCACAAACCTTGGACGCTCCCACAAAACATCGTCATGGATATCCCCATCGCCGGCATCATCGGATTGGAGCGAAAGGATGATATCACCTTGGGCATCTGATGGGATTTTAAGACGAAACTCCTGACGCTCAAGAAGTGGGCTAACCGGAGCGAGCCAGGACTTCGTTTCTTTGTGAAGTCCAATCTGCCCAACCGAGTTGAATTTGAACAGCAGCTTTTGCCATGTATTGACCCACTCCGTTAATTTCGCCAGTTCATCAGGCTTGGCTGACCTCCACTTGGATCGAAGCGGTACCAACAACAACGACTCGTCACTTGCGTTTAGCATTTCCCAGATGCTCCTCAGGTACTTTGTGCTCAAGCCTCGCTCTTTGGCAACCGACTCGATGGACTTGGCTCTCGACGCGAGCGTTTCACGCTCTTCGATCGTTGCCAACAGATAGCGTTCAAAGGGTAGTCTGCCGCCTAGATTCGTATCAAACTTGATACCTTGCAAATCAACGGACGAACCACCACCATCACCGCTGTACTGCGAATAGAACTTTCGAATATCGGCGAGTAGTTCATTAGTCCAGTCTCGCCGAGTATTGTAAGGCGAGAACCGAAAGCCGTTTGGTAGCAAGACAGCATGAGAGGCAACCTCTTTGGCCGCGTCCATGTATTTGGTAAACATGGAGGGAGACATCACCAGTGAGTGCCCTACGTTTGTGAATCCTTCGCCCGATGCGCTATCGACAGGAAACTCTTTGGCGGGAATGAGATTGGCTAGGCCAGTAATATCACGAAGCGTGTAGGTATATTCAGCATTGCTTAGCCGCCGGAGAACAACGGGCCCCGGATCGCCAGCACTTGCGGCGGCCTCGACAGTCAAAAAACTCCGCACCCATTGCGACATTTTGGCTCTTTGATCGGCAGTAGGTTGTTTCGAATCCGGAGGCGGCATCTGCTGGCTGGTGAGCATCTCACTTACTTTTTGCCAAACCTCAGGCTTTTCGCGCATCCGAACAAGATCGATGAACGGGGCGAAATCGATCTCTGCTTCGAGCTTGTGATCCGAGTGGCACTCAAAGCAAAATTGCTTGATGAGCGGCTGAATATCCGACTTGAATGCTGCATCGAGTTCGGACGCGGTCTTTGACCGTGTAGACTCGTCGGCCTGCGACCTTGTTGAGCCGAGACTCGTCATCGACGTCGCGATTGCAAGCAACTGAAGAATCGCATGGAGGAATCTAACGCTCATGATTTTCTCGGTCGCACGCTGTAACTGCGAGCTTGCAGTCGATGATCGTTGATCGCATTGAGTTTACTGTATGTTAGATCGTTGGCGGGATGACGAATGGTAGGGCTGGCTAGACTAGCAGACAAAGGCAGGTTGTCAAGTTTTCGGGCCACCCGAGCATTCCAATGGAAACCTTAGCTTGGGAAGAACTGCCCGTGAAAAGCGTCTTTGTAATTTCCCTTTCATGTTGTCTTGCTCGGGGAGAAGTACGCACTTGCGTTTTCGGATCGAATGGTTCAATATGCCAAGGTTGATTATCCCCGACATTCGAGGCCGTAGAAACGTATTTGTTTTCTCGCGATCGGTTGTAAGTTGAGACTGGTGTTATGGCTCGACAAAGATATACAAGGATTTGGCGTCGAAACCCGTTTGCAGTGCGGACTCAACGTGCGGGTCAAAACAATAACTTTATTGATAAACAACGGAATTCGATTCCGCAAAAATGCGGAAGCTAACCATGTCGATGAAAGCTCCCAATCATTGTATTGGTCAGCGGCATGCCCTGTACCAGCCGTGAATCCTCTACTCGTCTTTCGGGGGTGTTGGTCGCGAGGTCAAAGGCGTGTTTTTGGTTTCGACACCTATTGGATCGACAACATCGCTGCTGGCCATTCCATTGGTATTATCATCTTGTTTCGTTTGGCGTTTCTTTCTGCTACTGATCGCAAACCACCGTTTTGCGATAGCTTTGCCGAGATACTCGGCTAGCTCGTCCCATTGGTCTTTCACATTCTCTCCTTTAAATAAAAAAAAGGCCCAACGCACTGTCGAGCCTCGAAACGGATATCGCATAAAGATCCAAACGCTATCCAGCATCACGCTTGCTTACTTTTGAATCGCCGCCCTTGCCACTCAAACTGTCTGGCACCACATCGTTTAAATTGGAATCAGCGACGGCAGATTTTGACTGTAGCGCCTCGGCATATCGTTTGTAGTAATTTGATGCGTTGGAAAACGCGATGCCGGTGATCGCTTGGATCTCCCTCCACTTAACACCCTTTTGTCGCAACTCATAAATTGTCGGGGAATGGATATCGCTTGCAGTTGGATCGCCGAGGTCTACAACGATTTCGTCTGGGTTCGAAGGTTGGCAACTACTCGAACAAGCAATCCTATCAACTAGAGTTAGTAATTTGCGGTCGGTTACAACCGATCTCAAAGTCGCCCATCCATCGATCGTAAATCGAATTCGGAAGAAGCCTTTGGTCTTGCCTGGAAACGATACGTGCGTCGCATGAACAACAGGTACCAACTTCCGAATTAGCAATCGCGATTGCGGAGTATCCTCTTGCAATATTGACGCCAGATTACGAAGTTGAGAGTCCAGCCATTTGTCATTGGGCAATTCAATCTTGTCGACTGCTATCGCTTCGCGCTCGCCGATTTGGTCTTGAACGTTCTTTTGCTTAGCCTCCAGTTCAGCCAATCGCTGAGCTACGGATTGAATTGGAATCGAGCCAATTGCAAGTGCGTCTACGAGGTTAGCAATTTGCTTCGCAAGATCTGCATCTTGTCGTCGTAAATGTTCAAGCTCATTTGGAACCGTGCTTGAAAGCTCTTCTAGATGCGTACGCATGGACGACAAGACTTTCGTTCTCCAATCCGGTTGACTATGTAGCTTCGTAATCACCGCACCGATAATTGCATCGCGGGCTTTTGCAACCGGTAGGTAGAATTTCATTTTGCATGCAGTCGGGCCCTTTCTAGCGAGAGGGCACTTGCAGTACTCATGTTTTCCGCCCTTGTAGAAGTACATTCTTGAACCACATTCGCAACGCACCATTCCGTTTATCATCCCTGACGGATAGATATTAGAATGGTGAACTCGTGGCCCTCGCTTCTTTTGGCCGACCTTGCTACCAAAAACATCTAGCAGTTTCTTTAAACGTGATTGCACCTCGTTCCATTGATCTTCGCCTATAATGCGAAGGTCAGGACGTTGCACGCAAACCCATTCCGCCTCCGGAACTGGAACCTGCTTCACTTTGCCATTTGCATCCCGAAGGTTCCTCCTCTTGCCCCAGTCAATTTGGCCTATGTAGAACGGATTGCGCAGGATGTTACTAACTTGTTGATGCGTCCAAAAATTACCCGCCCATACTCGATGCCCCCGAGGCGCATTGTTCGCTGTTAGTTTACGAGCGATTTCGGTCATCGATTCGCCATTGCAAAACCAGTTAAAGATCTTGCGAACCCACTGGGCCTCCTCGTCGTAAATCCGGCAATTTTTCTCCGGTTTTGGCCCCCGTCTGGTATCCTGCAGCGCTCCTGGATTTACGAAAAACGAACCATACCCATATGGATAGTTGCCTGACGTAAGTCCAGCCAGGAGTCGTCCGGCCTGCCCTCGACGGACGCGGTGAGAAAGTTCGCGGACCGTGGCATGATTATGTATGCCTTGCACCTGAACCATGATTGCCCAGGAGGAATCGTTAGTGTCGACTCCGTCTTTCAAAGCAAGAAATCGGCCGCCCGAAAAGATGAGGTTTTGAACAAAGCCGAACGCGTTTCCCCCTCTGGTTAGCCTCGATTGGTCGTCAACGGCGAGAACAGAGATTTCCTTTTTCCGGATCATTTCTTCGAGCCTCTGATATCCTGGTCGGGTGGTTTTGGTCCCACTTTCCGCTTCGTCTTTGATGACGATCGCGAGGCGGTGGTCAATTCCTTTCCTGTCAAGTTCTTCTCGAATCTGCCGCTCCTGGTCGTCGCAACTGCTAGATGACTGGAGTTCGCTGGAATAGCGAGTGTAGATGACGACCATCCGTGTCGAATTCTGAGTAGACAAAATACGGTTCCTTATCACCCCTGGGTGGAACCGACACAGAATCGAATAGAGGGTTTGGCCTTTGGGCTACACAAAACGCAATTACTTGCGTTTCGTGTAGAGCCCAGGCTCAACCAAATTCAGCACAGAATCCCCCGAAAACTCAATGTTTTCAGGGAAAACCATGCGGACGAATCTCCATTCGGAAATTTCGTCCACAAAGGCGAGTCGGGGTGACAGAACACCAATTGAACTTTTCTTGGCAGGCGTGGCAAGCTGGGAGCCTTACATCGAGCGACTACTTCTTGTGGCGTAATTTCGGGACTCAGCAGCCTTTGGAAGCAAAAGTTTCCGTTACTCCAAAGCCAACCAAGGGAAATTCGACATGCCAAATAAAAAGATCGATCAAACTCCTGCCGCTCCAGAGCGGCCCATCGTGTGCGCTTTCTGCCAGAAAGAATTGGATTCCTTGATCGATGAATTTACGTTCATTGGGATAGGAAAGTGGCGGGACGGTCCTGCTCTGTTTCATGCGGCTTGCTCTTCCAAGACGCCAGACGGTCAAGAAAACCGATGCTTCCTTAACGGGATGTCTTGGGCGATGAAATTTACCAAAGAACAACCCGCCCTACTTACCTATCAGGACTGGAAGGCGAGGCCGATTCGCCGAAGCGTCAAAGCGACGAGGGCGGAAAATGGAAAATACGAACTCCTACTTCTCGAATCCCATTTGAACTGCATCTACTTTCTTGAAACGAAGAAATCGTTGACCGTTTCCAAAGCCAAAGAGCTTGTATTGCGTTGGCAAGATGAATGGGGCTTAGACGTTGAAAGTGTTCCTGATATCGAACGACTTGAACGTGATGCGTCAGAAGCTACCAAGGTAAAACAAATTCAGGAAATGAAACTAGACGAAGCGACTCTCAACAGAGAGAAAGTCGAATTGCCAGAACAGTTAAGGAAGGAAATGGATCGACACTCAGCTAAGTATTTGAAGCACTTATTCGCCGATATTGCGGCTGGAGGCGATGACTGCAAATCGTGTTGCATCATCCGTGGAATACGCAAACTATGCGTCATCCGATTGTATCTGCCTCTCATCTACCAGTCGCTTGGCATGTTAGATATGGTGAACGAGTCTGCATATTTAGATAGTTTCAGGGGGAGTTGTCGAAAAGTATTCGACAATACGATGGAATTGCTTTGCAAGGAAATGAGCATCAAACACGGCAACGATTCGCACAACAAAGCAGCCCAGCAACGCAACCTAAAGGACATTCGGCTTGCGAAGTCATTGATGGAAAAACACTGCTCTAAAGGCTGATCGAGCAACCCAACACTCGACTCCACGACTCGAAACGATCATTCACCTTCACGATCTTCCGCAAATGCTAACGTGTATCCATCAGGGTCACGTATTCCGAACTCCAGTTGGCCATACTCCATCATTTCCAGCGGCCAAACGACTTCAGCTTTTGACTTGATCGACTCAAAGAATTCTCTAACGCCGGTCATGTTGAAATATATCGTACCTGTGAATTGCGGCTTTTCGCCTAGATGAGTTCCAGTGGACAACAGAACGCTTGTTGCTCCGGCTTGGAGCATTGCGTTTTCACCGCCGCCATCATTTCCTGCCTGCCAAACAACGGAGAACCCAAGTGCATCCCGGTAGAAATCAATCGCACGTTGCAACTGAGCAACTTTCAGAACTGGAACGATTTTGTTGAATTTTGGCATCTTTATGTACTTGGGATGAATACAAAACGAATTTTGCGATGACGACATCCTAACCCAACCACTCTTGGCGGAGAATCTCCTCGTTAGAAACAATTCTTCCTGCGAATTCCTTCTACATATCCAAAAAGATGTTGGACGGTGGACCGCCATGACGCACAACGCCACGCACCAAACGTCCGATTGCGGAAACATCGGCAATGGAAGTAATCAGAACGGAACCGGCCATATCCGCTGCAATCACAAACTGTTATGCAAAACTCGATCCGTGAAAACCAAAATTGCTAGACCAAACTCCTTCTTGGAAACAACGTAGTTGCTAGTCACTCTAACTGAAACGCAATACTAAGATCAAAGGACTTTGACTATGTACTTGTCAGTCAGTTGGATAATTTGACCAACTGGCGTTCACACGATTGGCACCGAGGATGGTCCTAACTTCCACTTGCCATTGCGCTACACTTCGTCCAAGTTTCGCTTGCAATTGTTTTAGTTGGATGAACAGAGGGAAATCATGAACCCAAGAATGCGGATCGAGTCGATCAATGTAGGTTGGAAAGAAGTATCCAAATGACTCCGCTGC
>JANMNR010000492.1:0-9889 GCA_031368325.1 Pirellula sp. | reverse complement strand
TCGAGCCGGTGGTGGTATCGAAGCGATCGCTGGTACGACGACTACGCTCATTAACACCATCGTTCGGCAGAACAACGCGGGGGTTGCCCCAGATGCAGTCGCTTCGCCAGGCAACGGGGGTGGGTTCCACATCACCGGTGCTGGCAACGCTACGATCACAGGCGGTGAATTCAGCGACAACGTTGCTGCACTTGAGGGTGGTGGTGTTTGGAATGGTTCGGGAACCATGACCATCCAAGATACGCTCATCACTCGCAACATTGCCAGAGGCAACGCTGCCGACGACGGTGGTGGCGGTGTGTTCAACAACGCTGGCACACTCAATATCAACGGCGCAACGATCAGCAACAACCTGGCCAACGGGACATCTGGTTCAGGCGGCGGGCTACTGACTTTAGCCGGTGCGGTCACGATCACCGGCAGCACATTTGCGTTCAACAGTGCCAACCGCGCCGGTGGCGGTATCGAGTCCGTTGATGGCTCACTTACTCTATTCACAAGCGTGTTTTTCGCTAATGACACTAGCGGCCGACCTGGTGCATCGAATTCAGGAAACGGTGGTGCGATTCATACGAGCGGTGCGACGAACATCGTGCTGTCGGGTGGCTCGATTGTGAGCAATCAAGCTGCTACCGAGGGTGGAGCAATCTGGCTACAGCAAGGCAGTTCGCTATCAGGATTCAACAATGTGGTCTTATCGAACAACCGGGCTCACGGAGCCGCTGCAGACGATGGTGGTGGTGCCATCTTCAACAATGGCGGTAATGTATCGTTGAACGGTGTGTTTGTGTTTGGCAATGTTGCTGATGGATTGAACGGATCAGGTGGAGGCCTGTTCAACCTTGGCGGTTCGATCGTTGTTCGCAATTCGTTCATTGGATCCAACCAAGCGAACAGGGCTGGTGGTGGCATTGAGGACAACACGGGAACAACGCGACTAGACAATGTCACATTGACGGCCAATCGAACAATTGGTGCAAATGGCATCGGCGGGGGTTTGCATGTCACTGGCGCGAGCAATATCTCCATTGTTGGGAGTTCCATAACTCAGAACTTTGTTGCCTTAGAGGGAGGCGGGCTTTGGAATTCCAGCACCGGAACCATTTCCATCGTCGGCTCCACCTTGGACGGAAACATTGCTAACTTTGGCGCCGGCGTCTTTGGTGACGGAGATGGTGGTTCCATCAACGTAAACACATCCACTATTTCTCGAAACATCGCGAACGATGCAGGCGGTGGATTGTTGATCGAGGGCGGCGCAGCTCAAGTCATCAATTCCACGATTTCAAACAATTTTGCGAGAATGGGCGGTGGCATCCAATTGTTAAGTGGCATTGTCCAGATATCGAGTGGAACGATTGCCTCAAACACTGCGGGCCAAGGGGGAGGAGTCAACGTAGCAAGTGGAACGTTGAGCCTTTTGAATACGATCGTAGCTACCAACTTTGCTACAACTGGGCCGGACATTTTCGGAGCCACTGCAAGTCAAGGGAATAACTTGATCGGAAATGGCTCAGGAGCAACCATCGCTGGTTTACAGACCGGTAACCTAGTCGGAGTCAACGCTAGGCTGGGCACTTTGCAGAACAATGGCGGCCCAACTCAGACGCACGCACTATTGTCAGGAAGTCCAGCGATTGATGCGGCCAGTCCCACTTCGCCCACGCTTGACCAGCGAGGCGTGTCTCGTCCTCAGGGTCCGCGATTCGATATTGGCTCGTTTGAACGACCTGAAAGTGCTGGCACCAGTAGGCTACTGGCGGATACCAACCGAGACGGTTTCGTATCACCGTTGGATGTTCTGATCATCGTGAATCATCTCAATGGTAGCACGGATCAAGTTCTTTCGAAGCAGGATTTAGATGTCGATGAGGACGGTTTGGTTTCGCCCTTAGATGCACTGGTCGTTATCAACGTCTTAAACAATACAGACACGTTGATTTCGAGAGTCGCGGCATCAGCGCCAATTGAAGTTCCGCAAGACAATACACGACTGAAAGGTCAGATCGCAATGTGGATGCATAGCTTTGCTGATGATCGCGCATTCCGTCGAGACGCCGATTTGGAAGAGGAATTAATCAGTGTCCTGGCTAATTACTTGGTTGACCGCAAACCGGACGAATCGTTTTTGAGCATGTAGCTCTATTTAGATCAAAGCGGGTTTTGAAATTTTTTCCAGTTATATCACGGAGATTCAGTTCATGAATCGAGTTGTTTGCTATTCACTGTCACTTTCCTTGTTCATGTTCGCGTTTTGCCTACCGGCTCGTGGATCAATAATTAGTTTTGCGGGCGCGTTTACATCTGGCAGTGGGAGTCTGCTAGGCAATTTACCCCCTGCCAGGAGTTTTTCGGCTCAGCTTAATTTCGATGCCGTTGCTCCTGGGTTTGCGAATATCACTTCAGGAACGTTAACCTTCACTGCACTCTCCTTGAATGTTACCAGCGGCAACATATTTGTCTCGGATGCTGGCAGTTCCGATCAAGCGACAATACTTTTTAATACGAGTGGACCAACCGGATCGCTTAGCGTTACCTTTTTTGGCAATTCCATTTCCGACAATCTAGTTAGTCAAGCGAACTTGAATGCGCTAATCGTTGCGGGTTCGCCAGCGACCATAACCGCAGACTTCAGTTCGGCAGGATCGTATACGGGGAGTGTCACGGCCGTTCCTGAACCATCATCCGTCGCATTGCTCGGATTTGGGGTAACTATTATTGGAATAGGGCATCGATTACGAAAGCGGTTCATTGGTTTCCGTCAGCGTGTTTAGGTGCGCGATTTCGAATGTATAGAAGATGGGTATCTCTAACCGTGCTATTTTTTTTCACGATCAGAAAGACTGCGACGCGGGAGCACAAAGCATTTTCGCTTGTAGAGTTATTGGTCGTCATTGCGATCGTGGGAGTGTGCTTGGGACTGCTATTGCCAGCCGTGCAACAAGCGAGAGCGGCAGCTCGACGAATAAGTTGTGACAACAATTTGAGGCAGTTGGGCTTAGGATTGCAAAACTTTGAAGCAGCCATTCGAAGATTACCTTCCGGATATGAATTCAAGCCAGGGGTTGAGGGTAATCATTCTGGTTTTGGTTGGGGAGCGATGGTATTGCCGTATGTAGAACAGTCCAACACACATAGCCAATTGAGTTTCACAATCCCACTCTTCGATGATCGAAACTCGCTGATTCGCGAACAGCATTTGCAAATGTTCCTTTGCCCGGAGGACACAGTTTCAGCCAATGGTTTCGTGAAAATGGGTGACGAAAAATACGCCATGGCAAGCTATGTGGCATCATTCGGCCCACCGGACCTCGACGAGACACAGGAGAAACGCGAAGGGATGTTTAGTCGGAACAGTAAAACGCGATTCGCAGACATTCGTGATGGCCTATCGCATTCGATTGCCTGCGGTGAACGTCAGAATGGACCATTTCGACGAGGGGGAGTTCACGGTCCTCACTTTTCTTATGAAACAACATGGGCTGGTGCGATTCGAGAAATCACCGACCCGTCGGACGACCACGGACATATGGTGCTTTTTCAAACCGGCCACCCACCCAATAGCTCCATGTCCGACGATCGCGATGTTTCGGCCCCGCACGTTGGATGTGCAAACTTTCTTTTCGGGGACGGTTCGGTCAGGCTGATCACCGAGCAGGTGGATTTGGAAGTGTATCGAAACTTGTCGACGACTGCTGGAAGTGAGGTTGTTTCGGATCAATACTGAGCAGACTGGATCTGGCTATCGCAAAAGCAAGGCGAATCGAGTTTAATAGAGGCAATGACGGGTGCCGAAAAAGGCGTTCACCCAAACCCATTTGCGTCAGCTCAATTAAAGTACCCGTCCGTGATTCAACACACTTTGTCCGTAGCTTCAAAGGTATTATTTGTACAGTTGCCGATCCCGCCGGCCGGTCCTGCACCGATTCATGGCAATGTCCCATTGGCAGCTGGCTATTTGATTCTTCATGCTCGCACTCGAGGTTTAGACAAGCACTTTCTGTTCGAGATACTGCCTCCCAATATTTGCAACTATCATTCTGACATCGGAATTGTGGAAGAGATTCTTGCGCGGGAACCAGGCATTGTGGGCTTCTCGTGCTACCTATGGAACATCGACCGAACGTTGTGGATCGCCTCGCATCTCAAACGCCTGCGTCCCGAAATGGTTATCGTTCTCGGTGGCCCCGAAATTACCAACGACAACGCTTGGGTGTTTGAGTCTGGGGTCATTGACTACGCTGCGGTTGGCGAAGGCGAACAGACGTTTAGCGAGTTGCTTGAGGCGATGTTGGCGGGCGAAGAGGATCGGAAGCTGATTCCAGGCTTGTGGCGAGCGACGAATCCGCAAATCCCGCTATTTCGAAAGCCGATTGCGAACTTAGACGATGTCTCATCACCTTACTTGCAAGGAATCTTAAACGCGGCCGATGAACGGATGTTGCTGTTAGAAACGATACGAGGATGCGTCTTTAAATGCAAGTTTTGCTACTACCCCAAGAGCTATGACTCATTGTATTTTGTCAGTGACGAAAAGATCATAGCCAACCTCAAGCACGCTCGGGATGCGGGGGTGACGGAAGTGGTTTTGCTTGATCCGACCTTGAACCAGCGCAAGGACTTCGACGGATTCCTTCGGTTGCTCGAACGCGAAAATCATAACCAGCAGTTTACTTACTTCGGCGAGTTGCGAGCCGAAGGCATTAAGCCGGAAACAGCCCAGCTTTTACGAGCCGCCAATTTCACGGAGGTAGAGATCGGATTGCAGTCGATTGATCCGACAACGCAGGGATTGATGGACCGGCGGAACAACATGAAGGCGTTTGAAAAAGGGGTGGCCGCGTTAATGGACGCTGGGATTCGTGTCAAAGTGGATTTGATCATCGGATTGCCAGGCGACACGGTGGCGTCCGTGCGGCGCGGTTTCGAATACTTAGCCACAAACAAATTATTTACGTCGACACAGGTGTTTAATCTTGCGATCTTGCCCGGGACGGCATTTCGCTCCGAAGCGGAGCAGCTCGGCCTTCGGTTCCAACCAAGGCCGCCTTACTATGTGTTGGAAACTCCAACGCTCCAGTCCAGCGACTTGTATGAGTTGATGGCAGACGCTCAAGATGTGTTTGAAACGGAGTGGGATCCTTTTTCGGATCCCAAGCTTGTCTTTAATGAATCGTCGGAAATTGTTGAGTGCGTAAAGGTCGAATTGGACCAAGGGGTACCTAAACTACCACCAGCGGGCAAACGATCGCAAGCGTTAACGCTCTGGTTTAAAGCCGAACAGTTTGATCACCATGTGTTGGCGATGGAAAGAGTCATTAGCCAAGTCCTAGAGGAATGTCCTCATTCCTCTATGCAAGTCATTTTGGAACCTACAGGGGAGCCAACACAAGTCACAAGTCAATGCGTTGAGCGATTGCTTGCAACTTGTTATCAGCATCCCAATTACCTGGATCGCTACTACAGTTTAAACCCGCAGGGGCTTCTGGGCTCGAAACGCGTGCTGGTGCTACTGAACGATGAAGTCATGGACGACCTCGATCCAGAGTGGGCTGACGCCATCGAAGAAACGGCCACCCTAGTCAGCCACGATCTGTAGACCTGGTAACCGAGTGGGCCGATGTCAAAGCCGGGCAAGTGGGGCAATGATTGAACCGCAAATGACGCACATTTTCGCAGATGGCGAATTCGCATTGCGGTCTTTCGTTTGCATCTGCGTTCATCTGTGAAATCTGCGGTTAACTGAATCGCAACCAATTAGGAAGCGGGCGAGCGGCTTCGCAGTTAACTCTTCAACGCATGACGGATGGGGGGCTAGCTAACTCAACGGTAATGGTGGAGCATGGATCGTCGACCGACTGGGACAACCGAGCGTTGCGAAAAAACAAAGCATCGCGAATACGATCGCCATTGCAATTGCTGGCTCCTGACGGACGTAGTCCCAGAACGTCAACGGCGGGACTTCGGCAAGGCTTTCCAACCGCATTCTCGTCGCCGCACGCATGGTATCGGTTGCCCAGAAATCAATGATGGACGGCCGAAGGAAGCTGCGTAATGCCATGAGGTTCAGTTCCGACGGTACGCCATAGTGCTCCATCAGTTCGACGGCTGCTGATGTTGAGAATAGGTCGCTGTGAGCCAATGTCGAATAGGTTGCGAAACCACCGCTCCGACCGCCCAGATTCAACCGAGTTCGCTGCATGGAAACAAGCTGCTTTCGAATTTGCTGACGAATCGAGCCATCGGTGCAGGGACGACCGATGGTCTCAAGAAGGAGCGTTGCAACAAGGGCTTCGTTCAGTTCAGCCGTCTCGTGTGCAACGGAGCGTTCTATGCTTGCCAGCAAACGTGATTCCAAAAGATCCAGTTCCCCCTCTTGCCAATGGCCAGCCTTCACAAGCTCGCGAATCGCAAATTCCCTTTGTCGAATCGACAGGATTGCTTGGTCGCGAGAGTACGTATCTAACAAGAGTTTTCTTTGGTTGAATGGATCTCGAACCCGGGGCAAATCGGTAGGGACGACCAATCCTGTTCGGCTCGCAGCACCGAGAATAAACGGGTTCTGCTGCCCCGTGAATTCCATTTGAAACAAGGCTCGTGGCTTGGCAAGATCCAGAGCTACACCTGACTGTTGCAACCAGACCGTCGATACAGCCCAATGCTGCCAAGAGACGGAATGATACTTCGCTTCACTAAACGATTCGACATGAGCTTTCATCTTTTGGATGTTCATCGGATTCCATAGCGACGGTCCGAAAAGGACGAATATAAGAAAGGCAGCGATCGAGAATCCAATCGTCTTTTCGATCGATTGCCGCCCGTTCCATCTGCTAATCGTGAGCACAACGCCAAGCAACATGGCCGCCATCATGAGAATCATCATGACCAGCCCTTGATCCAGCAGATGGAAACCCGAATCAAATGTGTTGGTAATCTGAGTGACCTGTGCAAGCCCCAGCAGACTTGAGATCAGTGTCCAACCTACCGTGCTTCGATCGATCAATCCAGCGCGGCCCAGCCGAGTTACGAGCGCAACCATCGCGATACCGGAACTGAGAAAGAAGATGAACACTGGAAAAGCATAGCCCATTAGGAAGACCGCGAGTGCGATGCAGCTGAGGCAGACTGGTATCAATCCAAAGCTCTTCCACCATTGAAGTAGAATAGTCGACTGTAGTTCGGCAGCATCCGGCGAGTTGGAGCCTGGGCTGATTTGGGCTTTGCGAATCCGAAACAACGCGAGCAATGTGGCACCCACCATGAGCAGAAAGCTAATCGCGGGCAACGCCGCAAAGCCAACGAGCTTGTAACCTAGTGAGATCTTGCCGAGCGGGATTGCAGAGCTGGTTCCCGCCGCTTTGCCGAACAGGGAAAGCGGAACCATCGAAGCCGCAACTTGCAACCAAGGCGAATCGTCTTGCAATAGGCGTTTCGTAGATTCAAGTTGTGGCTTCGCATTCAGTCGGCTTCGAATACCAGCCTCAAACGCCTCCTTGTTGGGGCGTAGCGTTACCAACGCGTCTCGCAATTCTTGTTCGTCGATCAAATCGTTCATGGTGATTGCCTAAAGCAAAAGAGCCTTTCCAATGGTGGCGATCGATGTCTCGCCCAACATGCGTTTGAGTTCCCGTCGGGCTTGATAGAGTCGCCCCTCAACGGTTTTTGGTGGTAACGACAACATCGCTGCGACCTCCTTGACCGAGGTGACCTCTAGGTAGTGCATCAGGACCACCTGCTTCAGTTTCTCCGGCAAGTCGTCGATTGCATCCCGCAAGCGTTCCAAACGCTCATCGACCGGGGCCGGTAATTGGTTCGGAGTTGCCTCCAAAACGGATGCCGCGACCGAAATGACTCGCCTTTCTCGCCTTTTGCCGGTGCGAAGCGCATTGCGAAACTTGTTGCGCGCAATTCCTCGCAACCATGCTCCGAACACTTCCGGATCCCGCCAATTATCACGACAGGACTCGCGATTCAAATAGGCGTCCGCGAAGCTGTCCTGCGCAATTTCGGCGGCATCGACATAGTTCACCCCCCACGAGGTGATTAGCCCGACGAGTGGTCCGCGAAAACGGTCGATGATGGTAGAAAGTTCCAAAATGCAAGCTCCTTACCATGAAGTGTCCGCTTGCGATCCAAATCACACAAGGAACTTAACTTAATCGCGAAGTACTCCGACAAGCCCGCTCAAGATCGATGGTAACGCTGGCCCAATCAGGAACGTGAAGCTTAGTGCCAAAACTGCCAGATAATGCCATCGCTGACTGTTCTGCACATCGAACAGCAGCAGATACAACAGCCCTCCCACCAGCAGAGAAGCTGCGACGGCGGATACCCAGGTCGAAAGGATAGCCGTCTTGAAGTATTGATTCTTGCGCGAAACAAATGCGGAATGAGCGGCGTTGATCCTTTCGGCGACCTCTGGCGGGTCCGGCAAAATGGGCTCACGAGGCAGAACAGGTGGCTGGAATTTGTCCTCGATTTTTTTAACGTACTCCTCGTAATTGGTGGCGAAGAGCTCGACCATTTTTCGATAATGATCTGCTTCAATTTCAAAGTGCTTCACCTCGGCCGCATACCGCAACTCGCGATTGGGACGAGACTGTTGCATCCTCGAATACTCGGCTGCAACCCTTTCCTCCTCCGCTTGAAATTGCACCTGCACAATGGACAGGACCTCGCTCCTGACATAGTAGGTAGCCATCACCAACGCCAAGAATCCGATCAAGGCAGCAAGTTTGGCGATTTCGATCGATCGAGTATTACTCATGGGCGATGTCTCTAGTGAAACGAAAAAAGAGTAGTTTGTGCCAGTTTCATTGCTGCAACCATTTTCCCTCGAGCTTGCCTTGAGTTGGCAACGGTGTGGAATTGGAATCGTTAGCTTGTATCCCTACCTGACCAAACACTAGAGACAATAGAACAAATGTAAACAGCAAGCGTTGCATTGATCATCCCTCCACGAATCATACGTCTTGGTAGCACGCTAAGCGTGAAAGCAGATAACCCCCACGTTTACCATTCCATCGCAAGTCGCTAGCCGACATGACGATTAAACATTATAGCCGATCGTGTTGCGAAAATGGTATGTTCGATTGTAAGCATCTATGAATAAGTTCTCGAACCAAAAGAATGAACATGGATGAACAAGATATACAGGATGATTTCAATTCGCTGACAGATTCGAATTTGCCCGCATATTCGCACTGTACACGCAAACCCAAGTGTATCACAATACGAGTACACAGGTAATCTTAGGAATTAGCATGCATATCGAAATTTCACTGAATGACGGCGTTCCAATCTACCGTCAGATTGTCAATCAAATCAAATACTTAGTCGCATCGGGCAAGATTCGACCAGGAGACGAGCTGCCCCCGATCCGAACGCTGGCCGAGCAATTGACGGTAACCCCCAACACGATCGTAAAGGCCTACGGAGAGCTGGAAGACGAAGGCGTTCTCTTTAAACGACGCGGAGCGGGGACTTACGTTGCAGACCTCAAGTCTCCTCTAGCTAGAAAAGAACAGCGACGCATCTTGGAACAACGCGCCGACGCATTGCTCACGGACGCAGTGCAATTGAACTTTACGTTCGAGGAAGTGCTCGAGGTTCTAAACAAGCGCAACGCAATCATCACCAAGTCATTGGCGCAATCGGCCACCAAGGAGAATTTTTATGCCGGATAACGTGATCGAAGTTCGCGGCCTGTCGCGTCGATTTGGAGGGTTTTCCGCTCTGGATCAAGTTAGTTTGGATGTGGGGCAAGGCTATGTCTATGGACTAGTCGGTGTCAATGGTGCCGGCAAGACGACATTGATCAAACATTTGCTTGGCCTGCTTCGCGCTAAAGAAGGAACGGTCCGAGTTTTTGGCCTCGATCCTGCTTCGC
>JANMNR010000490.1:0-7942 GCA_031368325.1 Pirellula sp. | reverse complement strand
GGTTTCACGATTTGGCAAAGGATCGGCATGTTGTTGCAATCAAAGAATCCCCAACCGATACCAAACAAAACAAGGGCCAAGATCGCCATGACAAAAGACCCTTGGCTGGTTGCGACTCCGACGCAAATCAACGCTGGAATGATTAGCCCCATGCCAATGGCGCTAACGTAAATGCGTCCGTGAATGTTGCGTTGCATCCATCGGTCCGCCAACCATCCACCGGCGAACGCGGAAAAGATGGCTGCCCCCTGCCAATAAATAGTTGCCGATACGCCAGCGAGTCCTTGACCTATACTAAAACTCTCCTTGAGAATCGAGGGCATCCAGTCTCGGACAACCCAGCCCGCCAACGCTGGCAAGGTAAAGTATGCAACCAAGAGAATGAACGAACCGTTGGACAACAGTGATAGTATCGAAAGAATGTTGCTCCCTGCAGTGGGTTCCGTGTTCGGTTGCATCGCCTCTACGGATCGCGGCACGTCCTTTAATAGGAATACCAGCGGCAACGCGTAAATGATCCCAATCACCCCGATGACCCTGAACGCGTTTTGCCATCCGACCGCAGGAGCTTCGGCAGCGTAGCCCGCGAATCCGCCCAGGATCACACCGCAGTAGATGCCCATTTGATGCATGCCAATGGCCCGCGAGCGAGTCTCGCCGACATGATAATCGGCGATCAAAGCCAAGGCTGCTGGAATGTAGAACGCTTCGCTCACCCCCATCAGCGTTCGAGTCCAAAGCAACTCATCGTATGTCGTGGCATAGCCAGTTAAAAAGGTAATAAGCGACCAAGCAAACAAGCTGAAGCAGATCGTCAAACGCCGACTAAATCGATCCGCCAAAAAACCACCTACTGGGCTCAGAAACGCATAGACCCACTTGAACTGGCCCAACATGTAGCCCCAATTGGCTTCAGATTGAATGCTGGGAATATCGCCCATGACTGAGGTCTTCATGGATGCGATCATCTGACGATCCAAGTAATTGAGAACCGCTACCGGCACGAGCAACGCAACAATGACCCATGCGATCGCAATGGTCGGTCGGGATAGGTTCGTTTGGGTTTGTTTCATTTGCGATTTTTAAAAAGTGGCTAGGTACATTCACCGAAACTACGACCAGATCTCATGGACAACATTTCCATGAACGTCAGTCAATCGAAAGTCGCGTCCCGCATAGCGATACGTTAGTCGCTTATGATCTAGCCCAAGCCCATGCAGCAGCGTCGCATGGAGATCATGCATGTGGACCGGGTTTTCTACCGGTTGGTAGCCAAACTCGTCTGTCGCACCATAGGTCAAGCCACCTTTGACTCCGCCACCTGCCATCCACATCGTGAATGCTTGCGGATGGTGATTGCGTCCATCGTTATTCTCTGCCGTCGGGGTCCGTCCGAATTCGGCGCCCCACAAAACCAGCGTATCTTCCAGTAACCCACGACGTGCAAGATCGGATAGCAAACCCGTGATGGGTCGGTCTACTTTTGCAGATTCCGTGACGAGACCATCGTTCAGTTTCTTATGATGATCCCAGGTATAATCGGTCGAGACCTGAATGTAGCGTACGCCCGCTTCTGCAAACTTGCGGGCCAAAAGACACTGCCGCCCAAAGTTATCGGTTGGCTCAGCACCAATACCATAAAGATCCTGGGTCACTTTAGTTTCATCGTCGATGTTCATAACTTCAGGGATGTTGGCCTGCATTCGGAATGCAAGTTCATAGTTGGCGATAAGCCCCTCGATCCCTTGATCTTCGGTCGCCTCAATCAAATGCTCTCGATTTAGAGCTTGAATGAGGTCAAGCTGTTGACGTTGCAATTCCGAGGGGATGCGAGCGTTGCCGACATTGGAAACAATGGCTTTCTTTATTGGAATCTCCGCCGAACCGATTGCCGTCCCTTGATGGATCGCTGGCAAGAACGCATTGCCATAGTTTTGGACTCCGCCATGACCTCGAGGAGGCGAGATCGTAACATAGGCGGGCAGGTTCTCGCTTTCGCATCCTAATCCATAGCTAAGCCATGATCCTACGCTTGGACGTACCAAATTCGCTTGCCCAGTATGCAATCGGAGCAACGCTTCGCCGTGGGCCGTCCCTTCGGTATGCATCGAGCGAATGACGCAAAGACGATCGGCTTGTGTTGCAAGTTGAGGAAACAGCTCGCTCATCCAGAGGCCGCTTTGACCATGTTGCGCAAAACGAAACTTCGAACCTAATATCGTTCCCGCTTTCGATTGGTTTCGTTGCGTGACTTCCGATGGAAGCGGCTGACCGTCGAGGTCGTTCAGTTTCGGTTTCGGATCAAAAGTATCGACATGGCTTGGCCCGCCCCACATGAACAAAAAGATGATTCGTTTGGCCCGAGCTGGGAAATGAGGCTGTTTTGCCGTCAAGGGGTTATCCAACGCAACCGATGAGGCCCGTGTTCCATTGGCCAGCATTGCGGCAAGTGCAATCTGGCCGATCCCACAGGCACTATTTCGCAGCATAGCTCGACGCGTTGATCGCGATGAAAATCGATTGCAAGTCATAATGGCGTACTACTCCAAAAACTGAAAACGACTTGACGAAAACAACGCTTGGCATGCAATCGATAATGCACGCAACTCTTGATTTCCAGGGCTGTCGGGTGTTGGCCGATCAGAATTTTGTTTGAAGAATCGTCGCACAGATTCACGTTCTCCATCTGAAGGGACAGAATTGAGTATCCAATCGTACATGCGATCGATCTTGCGATCGTCATCGTTGCTCGATACTTCCGCAAGAATACGTCGAGCCGTCGCTTCGGCAGCATCCATAACCATTGTATCGTTTAGCAAAAAGAGTCCTTGCGTTGGCACAATCGTCTTGGAACGAGCACCTGTTGTCGTTTGTGGATCTGCGAAATCGAAGACCTGGAAAATTTCCGGTAGGTCATTTCGAATCACAGGAAGATACACGCTTCGACATGGGAAATCGGTCCGACGCCGGACCTTGTTTTCGCCCACGGCCGTGGCTTGGTCTCCTAGGTAGTTTACCGTGGATTCCATGGGTCTCATGTCCAGCTGGCCTGCCGCGGTCAACATGGCATCACGCAAAGACTCCGGATCCAGTCTTCGGCGGTTTGCTCGCCAAAGAGTACGGTTGTCGGGATCGATCGCATGGTTCGAGCTATCGAAGTTGCTTGCCCGTCGGTAAGTTCGACTCAATACGATCATTCGAATAAGTGACTTGATGGACCATTCGGAGTCGATAAGTTGCCGAGCGAGATGGTCAAGAAGTTCGGGGTGCGATGGGGATTCGCCAGTGCGTCCGAAATTGTCTACCGTTCGAACGAGCCCTACTCCCATCAAATGATGCCAAATGCGATTCGATTGAACGCGTGCCACCAAGTGCGAGGCCCTACTATCGGTATCGGTTAGCCATCGACCAAAAGCGATCCGACCGCTCTCTTTTGCTTGAATGGTAATCGGCTTGTCGTCGATCAGCACTCTCAGTCCGCCGCGAGATACCCGTTCGCCCAGTCGATCAAATTGGCCCGCAAGTCGGATATGCTCATCGGAGGGCTCATCCACGTCCGTTGGAATCATTGCGCGAGGAGGAATCTTCGGTTCGTCTTTGATTTTTGCCGTAAGCTCTTTTAGGAATGCTTCTTGTGCGACGAGTCGTTGCTCGATCGGTTGGTGAGGATCCGACGCAAGCTTGGCAAGCCCGTCACCATGGCCAGCCAGTAGATCGGCAAGCTCTTCGCACGCGTTTTGTTGTAACGCTTTCAAGGCCGCTGCGGCTTGCTCTTTTTGCTTCTTCCATTCGGGTTGAGCACGCCAATAGGCTTCGAAAGCATCATTCTCGGAGCTTCCGTGGATGCCTAGCCCGGCCAGACGCTCCATAACCCGCTGCTCTCCGAGCATACGTCGCTTTTCCATTACATTGGTCGAAACAAAGATTCCGGCGATGGCATAGTAGTCCGCCGTTGGAATAGGGTCAAACTTATGATCATGGCATCGTGCACAGCCGAGTGTCTGTCCAAGAACCGCTCGTCCGATTGTATCGATCTGCTCATCCGCAACTTCCATACGCTGGTTATTTTCGTTGTTACCCAAGAGGACTTTAGGGCCGATCGACAAGAAACCAGCCGCAATGCGTTGATCGTCTCGTTGCTCAATCGAGTCATAAGGCAAAAGATCACCGGCAAGCTGCTCTAAGAGGAAACGATCGAAGGGCTTATCTTGGTTCACACGTGCAAATACCCAATTGCGATATCGCCATGCCTCCCGGAAAAGGAAGTTTTCATCGAGCCCGTTGGAATCCGAATAGCGAGCCAAGTCAAGCCAATGGCGTCCCCACCGCTCGCCAAACTGAGGCGATGCTAGAAGGCGATCGACAATGGATTCAAAAGCGTTCGGGGATGAATCGATCAGGAATGCTTCGACTTCTTCGGAGGATGGCGGTACACCGAGAAGGTGAATGTATACTCGTCTCAAAAGGTCCGTTGGTTTCGCATCAGGAACAGGCTGCAATCGATTTATTTCAAGCCCTGCTTGTATAAACACATCGATCGACGATAGCGCCGAATCAACCGGATTTTGCAACTTCGGAAACCCACCCACAAAGGATCCAAGCGGGCGGTAGGCCCAATGATCTTTTCCGGCGATAGGATCGGACGGGTTGTCTAAAGAAGTGGTGTCAACTTCTTGGGGCCCTGGCGCTCCCATGCGAACCCAGTTCTCGAGGTGCGCGATGTCTTCGGATGAAAGCGATTTGACCGGAGGCATTTGGAGGCTCTGATCCGTGTACCGCACGGCTCGAATGAGTAGACTCGCATCGAGATCGCCAGGGACGATGCTCACACCGCTTTCACCCCCCTCCATCCAACCAGCGCGGCTATCGAGCAGTAGCCCGCTTTCGACTTCTTTCGATCGCTTCGAATGGCATTGATAGCAGTGCTTAGCCAACAACGGCCGGACATGTTTTTCGAAGTACACCATTCCACTATCTTTTGGCTCGTTAGACGCCAAAGCCGGAGATCCAAAAAAGAAGAGCATTAACCCAAGAACCCATTGCCAATTCCGCGTTGATGCGCGATGCAAGCCGGCGAAGGCGTTTAGCTCGGGTGGATTCAAAATGAATCTCGAATGGTTCGGGAAGGAGGGGAGTCATTTCAATTACTCTGCGCGGCCCTTGCAGTATAGACTATTTTAGCTTTTAGCTGCACAAGCCGCTATGTTTGCAGTTCTCGCTAAATCGGTTTTTCTGACACTTCTCGGCTCCGCCACCATCGCAGCTTCCTAGAAGGGAACGGGTAACCATCCACCGAGATAAACTCGAGGGCATAAGGCATGCCAACGGCTTTACGTCCGATTGATGTGGTGTTTCACACGGAAGTACCGGCCACGGACACGTGGTGCCCAAAATCCAGCCCCTAATCATCCCCGTTGCCGCGGTAATCTGTATCATGGGCCATGGATATGTTTTGATCCTTTTTGACCTCACCTGTTTTGCAGATCACTATGAAACAATTCGCCTTCATCATCGCCTTTGCTTGGTTTTTGTATTTGCCAACCCTGTTGTTGGCAGAAAGTATTGCGGGAAAACGCCCCAACATCCTTTTCGTGCTGACGGACGATCAAGGTTATGGGGACATCTCCGCCCACGGCAACCCCATACTCAAAACGCCCAATCTCGATAGGCTTCGCAGCGAAGGTGTACGATTCACGGACTTCCACGTAAGTCCTACGTGTTCCCCGACCCGCAGCGCGCTCATGACAGGACGACACGAGTTCAAGAACGGTGTCACGCATACCATCCTGGAGCGAGAACGGCTCACGCTTTCCGCAACGACTATTGCACAAGTCCTTCAGAGCAACGGCTACAAGACCGGTATTTTTGGCAAATGGCATCTAGGTGACGAAGCCGATTATCAACCGAATCGCCGAGGTTTCGACGAGGTCTTCATCCATGGCGGCGGCGGTGTCGGACAGATTTATCCAGGGTCATGCGGTGATGCACCAGGCAACAAGTATTTTGATCCGGCTCTTTTGCACAACGGTGTTTTCGAAAAGACCAAGGGGTATTGCGCGGATCTTTACTTTGAACAAGCGACTAAATGGATCGAATCACAACACAAAAGCAGCAACCCCTTTTTTGCTTACATCGCGTCAAACACACCTCATGGTCCGTACATAGCTCGTCCGGAAGACAAAGCCCTATACGAGGGCAAAGGCTTGACCGCCGAAACCGAAAGTTTTTTCGGAATGCTTCACAACATTGACGAGAACGTGGGAAAGGTTTTAGCAAAGCTCGACGCGTTGGGAATTACAAAAGACACGCTTGTAGTTTTCATGAACGACAATGGAGGTACCGCGGGCGTAAAGGTTTTTAACGCAGGAATGCGCGGCGCAAAGGGGACGGCATGGATTGGCGGAACGCGTGCGAATTCTTTTTGGCGCTGGCCGGGCACAATCAAGCCGGCCGACTGTTCGGCACTCACCGCTCATGTCGATTTCTTTTTGACGGTATCGGAAATTGCCGGAGCGAAAATCGCAGACGAATTGAAGCTGCAAGTCGAGGGCCGCAGTCTACTGCCGTTGCTAGAGAACCCAACTTCAAAATGGCCCGATCGAGTTCTTGTCACGCACTTTGGACGTTGGCCAAAATTCAGCGATCCAAATGAAATGAAGTTCACAATGTGTAGTGTTCGAAACACGAGGTGGCATCTAGTATCGGAAAAAGGTGCAAGGGAGCCAGCATGGGAACTGTTTGATCTCACAGCAGATGCAGGCGAAAAAAACGACGTTGCTGCACTGCATCCTGCGGTTGTGAAAGAACTCGCGGCAGCGTTTGAGAAATTTTGGACAGAGGCCCGACCGAAGATGGTAAACGAAACGGCAGTTGGCCCGTCCATCAATCCGTTTCAGGAACTGTACTACAAACAATTCGGAGGAAGTCCCACGGAAAGCGACTTAGCAAAGATGGATCCAAATCGAAAAGCGGGTGTTGCCACGCCTATCAAGCCGAAGAAATAATGATTTACTCCTTGCACATTGCTCCACTCTGCGACGTGCATAGTGGCGTACATGAAGGAATCTTTGGGGGTGAATTCGTCGGCTGCGATTGGTTCTGAAGGATCTGTGCTTGACGTTGGCAAATGTTTTTTGATATCACTTTTTGAGCGTTCTATCGATAACTAATCGATCATTCCTCAGGCGGTGCCGAAATCCAATGCTATCACTATCCTCTCCGGTTGTAGTCAATCCGACCAATTCCAGGGCGCAACGCCACCAACAGAATCTTCGTCTCGTTAAGAAGATTTTGAAAAGGACGTTGCCAGCGGCTTTGGCGATTTACTTTATCCCGTGGATTTTCGGTGCGTTTGTGGTCATGGGGCTGATTGACGTATTGCGCAATAGTCCTCGAACGTTGCGAACCATCGATCGCTACTTTGCGGGTAACGGCGTTTTCACGTGGCTCCTCTCGCCCTTCAACCTACTGATGGATCTATTCTGTTTCCCTTTCTGGAATCGAGGAATCTATCGGATGCAGGACATGCCAGCTGGCTACCAGGCTGAGATCAAAACGCTTATTGATGCCGCAGCAGATCGTAATCTAGTTGGCCTGCTTGAGACCAAAATGGCCGAGAAGAAACGAGGAATGATATTTTTTAAGTGGTACGGCCAAAACATTCCAACATCGGTCGATATGCCAGAGTACCATCAACCGTTCAAGTATATACGGACTATCGGCGTGTCCATCTTTAACAAGAAACAGTCCACCGGCGAGCACTTCGGTCCATTGCGAGTCACGTTGCGGGTCCTCTATAACATCAACGACATCGACAACAGAAACGTGTACATTCGCGTCGGCGATCAAACCCACTACTGGCAAGACAACAAGCTGTTCATTTTTGATGATACGCTGCAACATCAGTCGTGCAACGAATCGGATGCGATGCGCTATTGTCTGT
>JANMNR010000484.1:0-10253 GCA_031368325.1 Pirellula sp. | reverse complement strand
TATGCTGACGTCACCAAGGAGGTTGGGCTCGATGTATCGGTCTACGGAATGGGGGTGGCCTGTGGTGACTATGACAACGATGGCAAGGTCGATGTTTTCATTTCTTGTTTGGGTCAGGACAAGCTGTTTCACAACGAAGGTGGCAAGTTCGTCGACGTAACCGCGCGAGCTGGCGTTGGGGGTGATTTGAATGCATGGAGCGCGTCAAGTGGCTGGTTTGACTGCGATCAAGACGGCGATCTCGATTTGTTGGTCTGCCATTACGTGGAATGGACGCGAGAATTTGATATCGCACAGGAATTTCGGTTGATTGGGACGGAGCGAGGTTATGGTCGCCCACAGCAGTTTGCAGGAACGTTTCCTTCGCTGTTTAGAAACGACGGCGATGGGAAGTTTACGGACGTTTCGGCGACATCGGGCTTTCATGTTATCAATCCGGCAACTTCGGTTCCGATGGGCAAGTCGCTAGGTCTAGTTTTTGAGGACTTTGACGGGGACGGCAAGTTGGATTGTGTGATCTCGAACGACACTGTGCAGAATTTTCTCTTTCACAACTTGGGGGACGGCAAGTTCGAAGAGGTTGGCGCTATTGCCGGTGTCGCATTTGACGCTGCCGGAGCGGCTCGCGGTGCGATGGGAATTGATGCCGCAGCATTTCGAAATGATGCGTCGATTGGCGTTGCGATCGGAAATTTCGCAAACGAAATGTCCGCGCTTTATGTTTCGCGGACAAGAAACTTGCAGTTTTACGATGCGGCGGTTTCCAACGGCTTCGGTCCTGCAACGCGATTGGAGCTGACCTTTGGCGTTCTGTTTATGGACATTGACCTCGACGGTCGCCAAGATATTTTCCAAGCCAATGGCCACTTGGAGGTGGATATTGCCAAAGTGCAAACGAGCCAGCATTATGAGCAGTCGCCGCAACTTTTTTGGAATGCAGGTTCGCAGTACAACACCGAGTTTTTAAAATGCCGCGAGCAAGAGACGGGCGTAGATCTTCAGAAGCCTATGGTGGGCCGCGGGGCAGCGTACGCGGACATCGACGACGACGGCGATTTGGATTTGCTCATTATGGGGTGTGGCCAGAAACCGCGTTTGCTTCGAAACGACCAGAAGCTTGGCAATCATTGGTTGCGAGTGAAGCTAAAGGGCAAGGCCGCGAATCGAGATGGTATTGGTGCGTTGGTGGAGTTGCGAATGGGCGACATGACACAATCGCGGCGGGTTAGTCCCACGCGGAGTTATCTTTCGCAAGTAGAGTTACCGGTCACCTTTGGGCTAGGTGTTGCGAATGCGATCGATCGAGTAACGGTTACTTGGCCAAACGGAAAGCAACAAGTTGTTCAACAGCCGGATGTCGATAAGCTCCTCGTGGTCGCACAAGCCGACTGAAGTCTCGGATTGGCCGTTCCGCCCCAGCTTCGGCCTTTTGGCGATGGATACTGAAATCGCGATGAAACGTTTTTTGGAACTGGGACAGAACGGTCTCCAAATGCTCTGGCTTTGCTCAGTCCAACAATTCTAATTCAAACGGCAATGCGGGGCCTCGAATTGCCGCTTGGATGCTTGTGAGAGATCGCTTGGACTCACCGCTCATTCGGAATGTCAAGCGTCGGTCGCGGGCTGATTCCAATGTCAATCCCTCAATCCAGCCGTCGATGACAAGCCCCAATCGCAAGTAATTTTTGTGCTCGTCTGTAAACTTGCGAATGGCCTCGTCGCCTTTGCTACTCATCGTTATTTGCAACAAGTCGGGCTTTAGCAATTCCACGCGAGCAACCCATGCGGCGTCCAACTCGAGCCTCTTGCCAATGTTGAGAACTTCTGTTCCCGTCGCGACGCTGCGACTCGCTAAATCCTCAATCGGCATGCCCGACAGGATCGGCGTGTACATGGCTGAGGTATCTTGAGAGTCTGTTCCTGAACTAGCAAGGCATTGAATAACAGGAGCATCGGCGAGCGACAGACGTTGTGAAATGCTTTGCTTCTGAAACTGCCAGCATCGAAGAGTCATGCCGCCAGCTGTAAAGTAGGGAGTGCAATTGGTTCCTTGAAGCCTGGCGTCCAAAGATTTGCGAACCTCATTTTTCGATTGTGGCATCTCGCCGACGATTCGGTAGTCCATCGTTACGGGATAGAGCCCGAACCAAAAGAGACCTATCGCTCCAAAGATCACAACACAGCCGATCGTCTCCAAAAGGGAAATGACTCGTGCATTGCGCGAATCTCTCATGAAAACCAGTGTGGTCGCTCCCCAGCCTTTCGCTGCTGGTTGTCGGTTCTCACTCGATGCAATTGCTTTTGTTTCGCCAAAGGCAGTGCGTGCCCAGACTCCAAATGGGATACCAAACAGAGCAAGCGGCGAAACCGGCAGCATGGTTGTGAGAACGCCCACCTTAGCTACGGCTTTATTTCCTGTCACTGCATGAAGAATTCCTGTCAACAGTTGAACAAGGACCAAGGGGCCCAAAAGCACGGCACTTGAAATGGCCGAAACCGAAAGCATCCAACCCTTTAAATGGACGCTACCGACGAACTGAGCGATAGCCAAAAGGCCCGCGTTTACGATGGCAAAGAAAACAAGGAGGATCGCTAGCGTGTAGTTCGCGTTCTCACTCATTGCCCAAGGTTTGGAAGTGGTGGAGACGAGTCTGGGGTATTTGGATTGGACCGACTCGATCAAACGCTCAGCAAGTTGGAAATGATTCCTTTCGATGACGACCTCGATGCGACCGGTTTCAGCGCGAGGGAAATTCTGCAATGCGGAGATGGAGTCACCGACGATCCTAAGTTTGCCGCTGAATACCCCTTTTTGGTAGTCAACCGCGAGAATTCGACCCCATGGAATGGATACGGTACGAATCCTCGAACGGATTTTCCCCCAGAACTTGTCGCAAACCTGATATTCAACAAAAATCCCGTCATCCTTGGTTTGGATGGTGCCTCTCGCCTGCGCGAAGCCAGCGAGATCGTCACACTCGAAAGGGACGCTGGCTGTACTGAACTGCGTTTCCTGACATGGCGTTTGGGCAGCTCCAAAAGATCCAGCAATGCTTGAATCAGCCTGCTCGAGCGCATGACGCATTTCCTCGGCGGATTGATAGCGAGCGGATGGGCGTCGGTTGAGGGTTCGCAGGACGATCGCATCGAATCGTTGCCCCAATTCGGGATTAATCTGGCTGGGGGCTTCGAAGGTCCCCACTGGACGTCGCCGCGTCAGCAGTTCATAGAACACTACTCCGACCGCGTAAATATCGACGCGGTGATCTACTTCATTCGGTGAATCTAATTGTTCAGGTGCAAGATAGTGGGGAGTGCCGAGCACATGCTGAGTGGCGGTGATTTTTTTGGGAGAATCGGCATCGACGATTTTAGCGATTCCGAAATCCGCAATCTTGAGCGAGCCATCGTCACCCAGCAGGATGTTTTCGGGTTTGATATCGCGGTGCACGACTCCCTTGGAATGCGCATAGTGCAGCGCGCTGCACATGGTCTTGATGTAATCCACCGACTCTGCAGTCTCGATCGTCATCGCCTCCATGGCTTCGCGGAGGTTAAGTCCATTGACATACTCCATCACGAGGTAAGCGAGGCCATCTTCGGTTTGTCCATAGTCGTAGATCGTGACGATGTTCGGGTGTGAGAGTTTTGCAAGAGCTCGCGCCTCGCGTTCAAATCGCTCCAAGAAAGGACCTTCTTTGGATATTCGTCGATCGATTATTTTGATAGCGACGTCGCGATCGAGGCCTGTTTGGCGAGCTTGGTAGATCGCACCCATCCCACCGCGACCGACGAGGCGTTTAATCTCCAGTTGCGGAAAGCTCCGCGCGAGTTCCTCCGCGCTTGGAATGCTGGGGTCGCCCGCCATCGCGTTGCTGGATTGTTTCAATTCGATGCCAACTTGCAGCAAGCATCGGTGGCAAAGGCCGTCCGAACTCGTTTGAGTGGAGCAACGTGGGCAGTTGATTGTCATGATTTCTCGTGGAGCAAATGGTGGCAAAGTCATTTCATGTCACCAGTACTTTCGATGATTGTGGGCGGCGGTTACAGGTCGGGCGGAAAAAATCTGCAAAAGTGTGGCACGGAGTGCCGTGTTACACTAGCCCTGCGGCCCGGTGCGGTGCGAGTATTGGATTTTCCACCAGGACCTGGAATAACTCATTGAGTTCTTCCTCCACGTCGTTCGAGTCGTCTACGGTTTCTTCTACAACCTCGCGTAGACTCTGTGCAAATCGCTGTCGCAATCGGTGCAAGGCGACTTTACTTGCACCTGCGGTGAGGTTCAGTTTGTTCGAGATTTCCTCATAAACTTCTTTGCTTAGTGGCGTTGCCAGGTAGGGGGTCAGCGAATCATAAATGGCTGTCCGTCGGCTTGAGGCGTATTCCGTTCTCAGTCTTTGCAGTGTTTCCTCTACTAGAGATGATGCCCAACTGGCGAGAAAAGTCCTTTCTGGATCTGCTTCTGTTGACCGCCATTGCAGCCATGCTTGTTCGCCATGCTCGGAATCGAGGGATAGGGTTGCAACTGTGCCCCCCCTTTTTTCTCGAGTGTCGTGGCGATGCAAATCGATCAGATACCGTTTCCAGCTTGCGAGTAGAAAAGTTCGGAACTTCCCCTTGGCCGGATCCGCGCGTTCCAGAAATTTGCCATCGAGCAAGTCGACCAGAAAGCCCTGAGTGGCATCCTCCGCGTTGGCCTGCGAAAGCCCTCGTTGCCTCGCATAGAAATAGAGGGGACGCCAATAGCGTTTGATGATCTCGGAAAGGGCGGGCTTTTCGGCCTCTGACTTTTCCGCCGCGGCTTTAAAAACGACTGTCCAACGCGTGGTCATGAACATTGGTAGGGCATCCGTTGAAAGTGCTTATCTGCGTCGGCTTGCTAGTAGTTGTTTCGTTGTCCTCGCGTCGGCTATTGTACTGGCTTGCGTCGAGTGATACCGCATTTTTTGCGTTGGTTTCCCGCCAGTGATTTTCGCATTTCGACAGGCTGGACGCTTATTTGACAGAGTCACCGAGCCACCCAGCTAGTCGATAGGCCATCATCATCACTGTCGCTTGCGTGTTGCAACTCACGAGGGTAGGCATGGCGGATGCATCGCAAACCCAAAGTCCTTCGATACCGTGCACCTTGAACCTGGAGTCCACTACACCACTGGATGGACTTCCCATTCCGCAAGTTCCCGCATAGTGGTAGATCGTCGTTGCATAACGCGCAACGGACTTCGCCAATTGCTCGTCGCTTTGACGTTTCACCCCGGGGATAATCTCAGCTCCAACCAATTCTGACATCGCGCTTGATGCTAACCGTGCGCGTGTCCACTGAATCGCCTGTAGCATTTTCGCCAAGTCTTCCGAAGCAGAGAGATAAGCGGGGTCGATTGCCAGGCAAAACTTGCTCGTGGAGTTCCTGTCATCGGTTCGAACGAGTCGAACACAGCCTCGACTCTTTGGTCGCGAGAGACTCACAGCCACACTCATCGCACCGGTGGATTCGGGCCGGTTGGGGTACTCAAGGTAATGCGTCGGCGTCACATGCCATTGGAAATCGGGGGCCGCGTCGCCAAGAGACAAAGTCGATTGAGTAGCATTGCTTTCGTTCGGCAGTCGGAAATAGCCACCAAGCTCAGCGATGTTCGACGCGAGCGGACCGGAGCGAGCCATCGCGTATTCGTATCGCTCGGCCGGGCCCATGCGGCTTGGAATTGCACGGTGATGCTTAAGCTCGCGAACCACTGGGAACACAAGATGGTCCTGGAGATTCATGCCGACGCCAGGCAGATCGCAACGACACGCCAGTCCCAGGTCTGAGAGTTTTTGCTGGTCACCAATCCCGCTTTCGAGAAGGAGCTTGGGAGATTGCAAAGCCCCAGCGCAGCAAATGACCCCTTTGCGAGCAGCGACGAAAATTGACGAGCCGGAAGTTTCGCCTTGTGCGAGCGATACGCCAATCACTCGCTCGCCATCGATAACGAGATGTAGCACCGAAGAGTTCGTTGCCAGTTGAATTCCCAGGTCATCGCTAGTTTCATCGCGAGGCCCTCGCATCCACAAGTCCCACGCGGAACGACGTCGCCCATTGGCTTGACATCTTGCATACGCACCGAGCCCCAATTTTGGCTCATAGAGCGATTCGCAGTGAGTTATATCCTGTTCGGAAGTTGCGGCCTCGAGGAACTCTGACATAGCTGGATGCAGGTCTGGCCTGGGGAAGTCGCGAATACCAATGGTGCGTTCAATGGCATCGAATGCTGCGGCCGTTTGGCTGCTGTTCCAGTCCGAGCCGAGCAGTTTTCCCCATCGATCGAAATCCGACGCGTGTCCGCGCACATAAATTAGGGCATTGATCGCACTGGAGCCGCCGAGTGTTTTTCCAGCGGGGAGCGGGATACAGCGATTTGCCAATGCCGACTGCGGGACGGTTGTGTGTTGCCAAGCATGGCGTCCACCAAAGGCCAATGGGTATTCGACTGGAACCTTGAGATGCCTAGAGGCTGGTTTAGAACCGCATTCGACAAGGAGTACGGAGCCAAGTTGACGTCGCCTGATCTCCGAAGCGAGAACGCACCCTGCCGAGCCTGCACCGAGGATAATGAAATCGGCATCCTTAGGATGCCGATTCACAGGGGGCACCAGCTGCGTGCCCTTGATCGATCTGTCGCCAGCATACCCGTTAGGCAGCGGCTCGCTCGAGATGGCGACGTTTCTTTTCGTCCATGCTTTCGAGATCGATTACATTTTTTGCAAGGCCGACAGCACGCAAGATTCGAATCACCATGAAGGTCATGTCAAATTCCCACCATTTGTGACCGTGTTGGGCCAACCGAGGATGTGCGTGGTGATTGTTATGCCAGCCTTCGCCGTAAGCGATTACAGCAACCCACCAGAGGTTTCGACTGTCGTCACGAGTTTCGTAGTTTTTGTAACCCCAAATGTGCGACGCGGAGTTCACAAACCAAGTGGTATGCATCACAGCCACCATTCGCACACAAATGACCCAGACCAGCCACGAGACGGCGAGTGTCGGTCCACCGATCAAATATCCGCAACCGGTAACCAAGGCACCAAAGGCGATATGGATAGGCAGAAAAAAGTTTTCCAGGAAAACAGTGTATTTATCCTTGAGAAGATCTGGCACCCATTTCTTGGCGTAACCTTTAGGATCGCCGTTGTCGGTCGTGAATGCCAACCAAAACGCGTGCGCCCACCAAGGTCCATCGTGCGGCGAGTGTGGGTCGCCAGGCTGATCACTGTAGGCGTGGTGCTTGCGATGGTTTGCTGTCCAGCTGATCGGACCACCCTCTCCAGCAAGTGTTCCAATGGTTGTAAAGACATTCTTGAGCCAGTTCGGGACTTCCAATCCGGTGTGAGTAAGCAGTCGGTGGAATCCTAAGCAAATGCCTAGACTGCCGGTCATCCAGTGAAGTAGGAAGGCTAGGCCAAGTCCACTCCATGTAAAGGACCACGGTGCGTAGAGAGCACCGATATGCAATGCTATCAGCCATGCCGACGCACCCCATTGGATGTTCCACACCGTTGGGACCGGTGAGACTTTTGCGGCACCGCCGGCGGCGGGCAGCCCTGCAGGCGCGAGTTCCTCAACCATCGGCTGCGGCGCGGCTATCGTGCCTGCATGGTGCTGATGGAAAACTTGATTGGGTGTATCCGTCGCTGTATCGTTTCCTAACATGCCAATTGTCCTACTGAATGGGAGCTTGGAGAGTTCGGGTTAAAACTGGAGATTCGTGTGAGTCGCGCGGTGTCCCCGGCAACCGTTTCGTATCTGAGTACATTAACGCCCTTTGTCCTTTGTGTATGTCCAGGATTGATTGTTGTCGTGTCAAAGATGTGTAAAACCTGGTTTTGGCTATCCTTAGCTGGCAAACTCACTGGTTCAATTGTCAACTACGGCAGCCGAAAGTCGCTAGATTGTTTCAGATGTAAACAGCAATGGCTGTTGACGTGTCCGACGGCCGAAAAGAGTCTGCAGGGTGGCAGGATGGCGGCGGAGGTGAGCGTCGCGGAAATAATTCAACAAAAAAGAGGAGCAAAGTTTGAATCGAAGTCAAGCATTGATGTGGTTGTCGGAGTGTACCGGTGATGACATCTGGTCGATCGATTATTGTCGTCAGCGACAGATCCCTCCGGCTTGGGTGAACGAGCTGTGTGATGCGTATGAAAGTGGCTTTGAGTCGGACAAGCAAACGATCTACTTCCGCAACGAGGTCGTCAACCAATTTGAGGGTATCCGAGACGTAGACCTGGCGTGCAAAATCGGCCAATACCTTAAGGTCAATGTAGCTCGCATCGTCGAGCGACAGGTATCGCGCGCGGCGGTTGTGCGAGAGATTCGAGAAGCGATTGAAGAGGGCGATAACTAGGTACGCAACTTGAAAGTAGTATTGGCCTCGAAGCTTGCGATACCAAGAGTGAAATTGTTTTGGGGCGATGGAATCCGCTGTCCCATCTGCTCTTTAGGTACCGCGGTGCCTCAGAACAAACCTGGGAGCAACCTGTACCGCACCTTGTGCGTATAGGCTTTGTATTCAGCATCTTGCTCCAAAAGTCTCTCTTCGGCCAGAATCCGTGGTATTTGGAGGCAGTAGAGAAGTGCAAAGACAGCGAAATTCCATATGTGCGGGTTCAATAGAACAAACCCGGTGTGAAGGAAAATGTAGCCCATGTAGATCGGGTGCCGAACGAAGCGGTAGGGGCCGGACATGCAGATACCTCGATTGGCTGCGACCACCCCAAAGCGACGGCCGAGCGTCATCTTGGATACCAACTGAATCGAAACGCCAGCAATAGTAAGCAGTACTGCAAATTGGCTCCACGAATGAAGAGGGCCAGGGAACGGCCGGGCAAGCAATGACAGACACGTCGCGGAAAAGGCCAATGCCCAATCGGTTACATTTAAGGATAGGTTTTTGGCTCGGCGTCGAAACATGACCATAATCACCATCATTGTTTCGGTGATGAGAAGCATAAAATCCGAGATCGCAACGGATTGTCCAAACCGAATTGCGGTTCCAATGGAAACCACCAACGCATGGAAGAAGCTGCCGAAGAGGAGCAGTATCACGAGACGTTCAAAGCGGTCTAGCACCCGCGACCTGATGTCTACATCGGACCACCACGTTCTCCAGAAGTCGGAACATGCAAAAGTTGGTTCTTCGGTGGATGGATTCAGGCTTTGCATGACTTGTTGCCTCGGCGCACAGACGCCCAGACTCCGCGCGGATTGGTTTGAAATGCTCTTTTGAGCTCTGGAAAGTTACCTCGCGTTTTTGGTGCCAGCTCGATTACTGCCGGAATTGATCGCCCAAAAATCAAGGATTACCTCAAGATTGCGGGAATTGGCGGTTGTGCCGGCTTTTTTAAAGCCTGTTGTGGCTTCAACAATTCAAAACCGTAGTTACACTATCCGCTGACACTTTCCATTTCAGTACTTCATTCTCGATATTCCATTCGAGGGAGGTTGTTTCGGTGGCTTCGGGCAAATATCTATTTACGAGCGAATCAGTATCCATGGGTCACCCAGATAAACTGGCTGACCGAATCTCTGACAGTGTGTTGGACGCGCTTTTGGCACAAGACCCTATGAGCCGAGTGGCTTGTGAAACTGTTGTTACGACGGGGCTCGCGCTAATCGTCGGCGAAATCACGACCAAAGCGATTGTGAACTACTCGGATATCGTTCGCCAAGCAATTCTCGATGTCGGCTATGACGACGACGAGACGGGTATTTCAGGTAGAACCTGTAATGTCATGGTGGCGTTGGACCGCCAGAGTCCTGACATCGCGATGGGCGTCGACAGCTCTGCTGACAACAAAGACATTGGTGCTGGCGACCAAGGCCTCATGTTTGGCTATGCTTGCAACGATACACCTGAGCTGATGCCGCTGCCGATCGCTCTGGCTCACCGAATCACCAATCGGCTGACCGAAGCTCGATTCAATAAAGAAGTGGACTGGCTTCGCCCAGATTCCAAAAGCCAAGTTTCGGTTGCGTACGACGGGTTCAAACCCATTGGCATCAACAATGTGGTTGTTTCCACGCAACACGCACCTAGTGTTACACACAAAGAGATTCGCGAATTTGTGATCGAAAAGATCATCAAGCCCTGCTTGCCACCGGCAATGATCAATGACGGAATCACGTACCACATCAATCCAACAGGAAACTTCGTTGTCGGTGGACCGCACGGCGACAGCGGTTTGACTGGTCGAAAGATTATCGTCGATACCTACGGCGG
>JANMNR010000481.1:0-7252 GCA_031368325.1 Pirellula sp. | reverse complement strand
AGTCAAGGCGACGGTGGAATTGGTCGCCGTGACATTTCCAAGGGTCAGGCTACCCGTGGCTCCGTTGGCCGTGACGACATTGGTGGAACCGTTCGAACCGGTAAGAACTATGCCGTTGGTAATCGGAGAGAAATCGATTGGGCCATTGTTGGACGTTACGTCGACATTGGACCCGAGCGAAAGTGGACCAGCTACGCTGGTAAAGGTAACGTTCGTCGCGGCTGTTACGTCCCCTTGGAAAGACACATCGTCAAGGTTGGTGAACTGGATCGCGCCCGTTGTCGAAGTCACCGTCGAATCAAGCGTAACATCATCGTCAGCAGTGGCTGAACCGTTGATGTTGATCGCCCCGGCAGCCAAAGCGCCTGTTGACTGAAACGTTGCACCTGCGGTGTTGTTGTCTGAATCGACGTTGGCGGTAAGCGTACCCCCGGAAAGATCGACTGCGCCTAAATTGATGTTTCTTGCGGTATGAATCGTCAATGCTCCTAGCTGGGAAATAGAAGTGGCTGTTGTGTCAACATCGCGTCCCGCCATCAATTCAACTTGAAGATTATTATTTCCAATTAGGCCGCCCAGAAAGACAATATCCCGGGTCGCATTTAGTGTAAGCGTTCTGGATGCGATCGGTGTTAGTATGAGAGCGTCAACAACTCGAATGTCGCCATTTCCTGCGATCGCCGAATTTATAAGGAGGCTAAAATTGTTGGTTGCTAGTGTCGATACAATGGTTGAAATCAGGATATAGGTGACGTTTATATTTAGCCCAGGAACGGTAACAATTTCTATATCTTCGGGGTCAACCAACCATGTACCAACTTGTCCGTTATACGCAAATGCGTTTGCAGCCCCATCTATCTTGAGATACCCTTTCCCCGAGGTTTCAATGAAGCCGCCATTCCCTGAATGGATTCCACCTCTTGCAAAGATGTTTCCAGAGCCGTCAACGATCGACCTGTCGTCCGACCAAACAATGATTGTCCCACCATCTCCATTTAGGCGTGCATCCGCGTTGAGGGTCGCGTTTGATGACACATATGTGTAGCGAGCGTTGCGAACGTCCGCGTCCTTGCCCTGGTACCCGCCGCCCACGCGAATCTGTCCGCCCCCAATTCCACCTGAGACGTCAACTCGAGTCCATGCTTGGAGCAACACACGATTGCCGGTCAATACAACATTACCGCCCCGTTGTAGACTGTCTCCCCGGCTGATGATCGCTCCGTTAATGGTCAAGTCGCCTGAGCCAGAGTCTAGTTTCACCTCACCTTCAGGATTCGCCGTGATCGTTCCCTCAACACGGATCGTTCCTGCCTGAATAGACGTAGCTCCGCCAGTTAATAGATCGCCGTTCACTTCGACAAAATCTGAATCCTGGCCAAAGACTTCGAACTGATCCACAGCGGAGAGATCAACCGAATCGATTAGCAGGAAGTTTTGCCCATTTTTAGCCTCTCGAAAGTCGAGTGCCAAGCGGCTCGACGGGACTGCAAAATCGACTCTTCCTTGGTCGCTGGTCCATTGAACCGTCCTGGTAGCGCGCGGCATGTCGAGATTACCAGAGTCCTGGAGCAAATAGGTGCCTTGCGAAGATTCAACTAAAAACGAACGATTCGCAGCCAAATTCAAATCCTGGATCGACTCCACGTTTTGCGATTGAACGATTGAGTTCCATTGATGAGCCGTCGAAACGAAACGAACTTGCGTTAGGTGGTCCGCCGTTTCGTACGTTATCTCGTCGAAATGCGTTCCAGATGTCGCAGCGAAAGTGATGACATCCGTTGCGCCTCGAGTCGGTATGCTCGCAGCAATTCCAGCGCCGTCGATGGTGATCCCCGCTGGGACTTGGATGGTGGGATCGATGTAGAACTGATCGGAGTCGCTGGAACCATCAAAATGTATCGACTGTAACTCGGCAGCGTTACCCTGCCACACTATTTGGTTATTGATCGATACAGCAACCTGATTGGTCAGGATTGAGGAGTCTAAACGAGTAAACTCAAACTTGTCAGCTACACCATCGTTCGCGGATTGTCCTGCATCGAATCGCAACGAGACCAAATCAACTGCGGTTACAACGGCGCCTGCATTGAGAACCCTGCGATCCTCAAGCTGCGAATCGTAAACGCGAGGAAAGAAATCTTGCCCATGACGCGTCGACGTGTTCTCTCGTTTCGAACGATTGCTTATGGTGCTTTTTAGCCACTCAAAAAAGGGAGCCATCTTGATGCTCATTCGATAAACTGTGTTTGTAGCCCGGGACAAAAGGGCGGATGAGTCGATTGTACGATTCTCGCCGAAAATTTCCTCGTCAATTACGCTAGCGAATTCTGAGTCGTGGCGCTGACTAAATCACTTAGCCTAAACCTTATTTTCGACTTTCTATCACACAAACGTAAAGGCTTATCGTCGCAAAGTCCGGCTGTTAGGGTTGTGCGGCGTTCGTTTTTTCCTCGTTTTCTGCGAAGTCGGTTTATTACTATAATAGCATTCCCAAAGGATCTCAGCGGTTTGCGTAACGCATTGTCCGAATTGGAGTCCATGGGAAGTCATGGATGACTGCCTCGAAATCCGAGGATTTTTAGCCAAAAACAGGATTGTGGATGCCATGGATGTAGCATCATTTGTAGCCAAAACGCCTTTTTCATCAGCACCAAGGGAATCGCGTTTGTCTATTAACTCTGCAGTTTTTGCTGTCATTGGTATTATTTTGCCGCTGTCCTCCCATTTGTCTGCCCAGCCGCAACTTGTTGAGATTGCGCGCGAGCCAAAAATCGCCACGACTCCACATTCTGTTCCGACGCAAAGCGTCCGACTCCTTCACAGTCAAGAAAGGCAAGAAGTTGCTGAACCGGACCGCATGCAACCAGCACAGAAGGGAGATGCAAGCCCCAAGGACGTTGCGCTTCGCATTAACGACTCCAAAAGACAAGGATCGAGCTTCCTTCCTCCACAGCGTCCAATCGGCCAAGTGAACATTGATTCGCGCTCTAAACCAAAAAATGGAAACAACGCAGTTCCAGATAACTTGGCTGAAAAAGCGATGGGGCAAACCCCGGTCGTTCAGGCTGCCACCGCGAACGAAATGCTTGGCGAGATGGTCTCTGTGAAATCACATAATCGTGATGAGCTTTTTGCCTATCACCCACTTTATTTCGAAGAAGTCAATTTAGAGCGTTATGGCAGGACATGTGGTCCAATTCAACCCGCACTCTCAGGGCTTCGATTCTTCGCAACCATCCCGTCGCTTCCGTACGCGATGAGTGTTCATAACCCATATAAAACGTACACTACCCGATGGCCGGACGAAGCGGGTTGGGGAGCCCCAAAGGTCAAAGAACTCCGGCCACTCGAAGCCAAGCCATGCTTAGTACAAGCGGGGGCAATCACTGGCTTGCTTTTTGTTTTACCGTAGGATCAATTGCAAACGTGCTAAAGGCAAACCTCGCAATGCGCCCGCCCAATGACTGCGGATCGATCGATATTCCAACCTTCGCAACGGAATGATGTAGTGGAAGCAAATCGTTGCCCCGAAGTGATTCTGCCGCAATCTGAATCTTTGCGACGAAGACAGGCTCTGCCGACTCAGGACGCCCGAAGCGGTTAAACCGACTGGGAATAACTCCAGCCGTGGCGATTTCACTAGGTAGTTCAGAGTTCGATGCGGTCGCAACCTCGGATATGGTCCCACGGAACGATCGGCTTGGCAACGATTTCGATTTCAACCATACTACTTGACCAGGTCGCGTCAGTTCTACCTGCGGTTGCCTGAGAAACACTGTGGCTTGAAAACTTCTCAAGTCCCCAATTTCGCAAAATAGGGTTCCGCGAGGCAGAACACAACCGACATTCTCCTCTTCCGTAGGGTAACCACTCCAAGTTGGAATTTCGTTCGGATCGGGTGATGGTTTCGTCGTTACCGGAGCAAGAACTATTCCGTCAATCGGTGCGCGAAGCGTCAGCTGCTCAATATCCGATTCAAGGCGTTTTACCTCCAGTTCTAATCCATGGATCGCTTCTTGTACCGACGGCATCAAGGAGGCAACAAACGGGTCCACTCCACGACGAGACTCCAGGCCCATTAATCGCGCTCGCTGCCGAGACAACTCTCCTCTGCGTGCAATCAGACTTAATTCCAAATCCTCCGAGACCAGTGTGGCAATCGTATCTCCTGCATGAACAATCGTCCCCTCAGGCTTGCATCTTAGCAGCTTCCCACCGACCAAAACCACAACGGCTCGAGTAGCCTGGACCTCTAGAAAAGCATGGGAATACAATCGAGCTGGCAGCGGAAGCCAAACAACCGCGGCCAACAAACAGATCGATCCCAATAATGTCAAAGACACTCGGCCTTTGCGCACCCCCCCGAGTCTCGCCCGCGAACCAACACAATTCCCTACCAAGCCTGAAATCAGAAACAGCCATCCAGCCAAAACGGAGCAAACCAATAGCAAACCGACTGATTCCAGTCTTAGAATCTGGAAAAACTTGAAAACAAGGAAAAGAACGACAACGCTTAATAAACATCGGTATGTACCGGCGAGCACTCCGTAAGCCCACAAAATGCCATCGCTTCGGCCACTGTAATCAGCAGGCAGATAAGGAGCTCGAAACCAATAAAACTGAACGAATCCATTCCACAAGACCCGACGAGCTTGTTGAGCAAGATTGGGACGATCCAACAAATCCGAAACCACGAAATATCCATCGTATTTTAATAGGGGATTCCCATTAAAGAGTAATGTCCCCACACTTCCAACCAAGACAACTTGGAAGCACAGGCTATGGATGACTCCCGGATTGGTAAACCACCAAAGCCACATACAGACCGAAGCGGCAATGAGCTCAAAAAAGATCCCAGCGGATGCGATCATTGCGCGCTTCCATTTACTACCAACCATCCACGAATCCGTAACATCACAATACATGCAAGGAGTAAAGATCAGCAGCATCAGCCCCATCTCATTGCATTCGCCACCATAGTGCTTGCAGGCAAGTCCATGTCCAAGCTCATGCAGGACTTTAAGACCACTAAAGGCAATGTAGAGCAATGCGATCGATTGGCCTGTCATGTATTCTTCAAGCGATGGCAAATTCTCGACGAGTCTTGCACTATGCATTGCAAAGAAAATCATCGTAAAGGCAACAAACAGCATGGTCGTCATGAGTGCTGGTACTTCGAAACACCAGCCCAGGCGTTTATCTAACAACTCGAGGGCGTTATCGGGATTGATGCCTCGAAAACGAATCGACATCCAGCCTCGCACACGTCTCCATTTCTCCTGCGACTGAAAATCCTCGTGCCTTCGTTGCAACTCAATCGCCTGGCCAACGTTGTTGGAAAGTACAAGTCCGCTCCGATAAAACTTGCCATGCAAAATCTGAAGCAGTCGCGAATCCAATCGGGAGCCGGGAAATTTTTTCTCAAATGCTTTGCGCATAGACGCGAAACTTGTGCGTCCATCCAGCATCCGTAGTAACGCAAATTCTTCTTCCCAAAGCTGATGGTGCAATAATCGAATCGGATCCTTGATGACAAAGTAAATTCTTGAACCAACTTTCCGTTCCCGAACGATCAAATCCGGTCGCATGCGCAGTGCGACTGGACGATGACTGGAATCGAAAGGTTGTGAAGGTGCAAGTTGCAGCATGTGCCAACAAATAAGTATCCGAGGGAAATCAACGCGCGTGAATGATCATTTTGGCTCGCAGTCCAGGGCCTAGAAGCCCCTTTGAGTTATCCACTTCGGCTACGATGCGTTGAGTTCGATCATTGGGTTCAACTACGGGACTAATAAATACTATCTTCCCAAGGTGCCGCACTTTCTCACCTTCGCCCCCTTCAATCACGATGCTCACGCCTCGATCCAAAAGCGACGGGGAAACCGCCTCTCGCTTCAAAAAGCCCTCCACTTTCAGTCGATCGACTCGCATCACGCGAACCAGAGGCTCACCGGGCCGCACCCATTCGCCTTTCTTGGCAATGATCTCCGTCACGGCGCCTTGGATGGGTGACTTGATCTGATGGCGATCTACTTCAAAAGTCGCCAGCTCTAGATTCTTTAATGTCAGATCTTTGGCAAGTTCTGCCAGTTGAAACTCCTGAGTCGCCTGCTCGAAATGCTGTTTCGCCTGTGCGACTCGGAGTTCGATCTCATCCACTTCGGCTTGCGACGGAGTGTCAGGAAACCTTTTTCTAGAGTCCATCGCTCGCTGCAAGCTTGAGTTTGCAACGCGTGTTTCTGTTTCGGCAAGTAGAATCCCCGATCGATTCCCTGCCTTTTTTGCCGCAATCCTTTGCTCCAGTTCGGCTTGCTGCTGCTTCAGTCGCGCGCGTTGGTCATCGAGTTGCATCAGAGTCTGACCTAACTCAACCACCTGCCCCTCTTTGACCTGGATGCTCAATATCGGGCCTTCTTGAATAGCGGGCACCGCAACTTCCTCGATGACCTTGATCAAGACCGGGTTGACGGTAAGCTCCGCTCCATCAAAGACCATTGCATAGACCATGCATGAGCTGAGAAGCGCGCCAAGTGTCGTTAAAGCCGCGAGCGTGCTTTTGAGCCAGATCCTAACTCGCCCACGCCGCTTATAATGTCTGCAATTAGCCATTAAGCTCTCCAGCCTCGAGTAAGCCCTTGTTTCAAAATATCCGATATTCGATGTAATCCCAAAGACGACGCGTCCATACATAGCCGATGCAAGTTGTTCCGCAATGAATCCTCGCGTTCGCTGTCGCGCCAGGACGAATATTGACCATATCGGCAGCGTCCACCGACGCATCGACTCGCAGGGTTGCACCCTGTTCACTTAAGGTCTCGACAGTCGTCCCTATCTGTTTCACGATTGCCGTGCGTTTAACCGCCGGATCGCTTGCAAGGGAAAATGTAACTCGCAAACGCGATGCGCTAATCCTGTGTTGATGGATCACATGCCGAGTGTCCTCGTCCAGAACTCTCAGTTGGAGTTTACCTTCACCGTCTCTCTCGGCAATGCTAACGAGCTTTTGCCCCATTTGCACAGGACGATGTTCGAGCGTTTCCGTCTGATCCCAACTGATGACACGCCCGTCCATCGGGCTCTTTACTTGGAGTGACGCAAGCAGATCGTTTAGGATCAATAACTGCTCCTTTTGGCTCGCAACCACTTCCCGCAGCTCGCTCTCACTCGCCGAGAGCTCTCCTGAGCTAGCTGATTCAGCCGTGTTGGTCCTGCGATTTTGCAATCGCGAGACCTCGATTCCTCGGAGTCTTTC
>JANMNR010000462.1:0-8561 GCA_031368325.1 Pirellula sp. | reverse complement strand
GTCTTCGTCCAGAACTGGTTTCGGCGTTGCTTTCTGGCTCTTTCATTGCATCGCTGCTATTGGCCTTGGTTTTGGTGGTCCCCAAGTTTCAATGGACCCTCGCGATGGACGACGCTGCACCAAAAACACCAGTAACTCCAGTTTCTCGCGTTGGACTTAGTGTTCATTCGCATCCTCTAATCGCCGCGGCGAACCCAGACGACAACGTGTCCGCTGCACGTGTCCAAATGGAAGCCAAAGACGTGACCGCGCCAGCTAGAGCACGCGAGTTTGATGCCCTACGAACATGGATTTCGCAATCGCTGCGACTTGTGGATCGCGAAGTACGCGGCGCGGAGGCATGGCAGAAGCCCGTTTCAGCGGTTCGCAACTATAGTTTGTTACTTCTCGGCTTGACTGGACTTAGTGCAATGTCGCTGCTCTGGTGTTCTAGTTGGCTTTATATGCAACGCATACTTCGGTGCAGTCAGAGGGTTCAGGATCAAAGCATATTAACCTTAGTTGCATCCCATTCTCGCGGATTTGGACTCAAAAGAACCCCCTCGGTTTGTGAATCGAATCTCGTATCCATCGGTGCAACCGTAGGTTGGCGGCATGTGACGGTTTTGCTGCATTCCGATTGGCGAGAATGGTCGACCGAAGAACAAACAGCTGTGATTTCCCATGAGCTAGCGCACGCAGCGAGGCATGATTTTGTGTGGGTCATCATCAGCAGTTGGACCCGCATCTTGTTGTTCTTTCATCCGATGGTTCACCTGTTGATCCATCGTTTGCGATTGGAGCAAGAACTGGCAGCAGACCAGCTTGCTGCGGGTAGGGCAGGTAGCGCCAGAGCTTACGGACGAGCTTTGGCGAGTTTAGCGTTGCGTAGTCAACAGAGTTCAAGAAACTCGCATCTGAGGTTCAGCTCGATGTTGGCCGCAGGACAGATATGTGTAACGAGGAGAGTAACTATGTTGAGGCAAGGAAGCTTAAAGCCAATTCCATTCCGATCGCGATGGTCCATTTGGGCTGTGTCGGCGATTGCATGTTCTGCGATTCCGATCGCGGGATTTCGAGGCATCACGGAGGAACCCATTCCGAAAACGAAGTCAGTGGCCGAATCGACAACGCCAAGCGATTCGGATGAGCAGTCAAAACCAAAGCCGCTATCGAAAGAGTTTTTAACGGCCTATCCGCCCATCGAACTCAATGGTGCCATGGTCTATCGCCCAGGACGATTTCGGGCCGGGGAGTTTGGTCCCGAAGCTGCATGGATTCAAGAGTGGTTCGCCGCGTCGATGCTAGGCAAGCCAATGCCGGATCGAGCGACCGTTTATGGCGAGTGCAAGGGGATATTGAAATGGACAGATGAAGAGAGAAAGCATGGAGCCTTCTACTTGCAAGCTGGATTCCATGAAGGGGAATCCACTTCGCCAGGGCAGTTGACCAAAATGGTGGATCCATTAACTGGACGTTCGCAAAACATGAGAACCGTTTCGATGCAGGAACTGGACGGCCGCACGATCTCTGGAGTCACCAATAGCACGGCAAGCGATGAGCCTGAAAGATGGTTGATCGATGACGAGAGAGGATTCTTTCTTGGATCGCATGAGCAAGCCGTGGCGTTCGCCGATGGCCAGAAATTTGCGTTGGATTTGATTCCAGAGAACTTCCGTGAAGACTATCTGAACGCTGCTTTCGGAATGGTTTATGACCATTGCGATCAATGGCACAGCAAGCTCGAGGCACATATCAAGGACTCACCGCGTGAAGCGGAATTTCAGATCCTTGGGTTGCAATCACAAATGGCAATTCTGAAGGACCTTAAGCAATTGGGAGTCTTTGTGGATGGATGCAGGACGCCAGCCTGCAGTATTCGAGCTTTAATGAGGGATGAAGGCTCGGCAAAGCGGCTTGCAACTCAGATGGCCACGCTAGTGGAACTGGGCAAAGTTGCCGTGGCAACGATGCCAAGCGATCTGGACAAGTTGGAAAAGCAAGCATCGAGTTCCATTCTCAACACAATGCAGATTGCCGCCGTTGGCTCTGAAGTGCAGTTTCAGTTCGACATTTTTATTCCCTCGCTGGCTGACGGTCCGATGTCCGAGTTTCGTTCAAAAGCGGGTTGGGCTAACATCAACTCGTCAGCAAAATGCGAAGCGGTCGGCGCGGTAACCGTGCGCCCTGAATTGAGTTTGTGGTCGACGCCAGGTTTGTTTGGTCAAACGCTGGACGCATCCGAGTACCGCGGCAAAACCGTTCTGTTGGAACTTGCAATGCAATGCAACGAAGAGGCTGCAAGCCAAGCGGGCGCATTTGTTTGGGCAAGTTGCCAGGAGCAACCTACATTGGCCGCTTATTCTAGTCGGCTTCCCCGCGAGCAAGGCTCACCCTACGTGGGACATCGCGTCCTCGCAGCTAAGTCCACTGCCGCAAACGGTTCGTCGGCATGGAGCGATGCATTCAATGCAAAGCAACGATTCGAAGACATTGCTTTGCGGACCGATGCACCGAGCCGTACGTTAACCGTTCCATTCACGGTTCCGAATGATGCAGAACACCTATCCTTTGGGTGCTATAGCAAGAACTCGGAGATTCGAATCAGCAATCTGAAATTTCAAGTCGTAGATGGAGTCTCAAACCAAACAATTGCAACTGGCATCGTCAAGGATGCAACCGAAGATGTGCCCTACAATGTGTTGCTTGTGCCAGGCTATACGATTCGCAAATCGCCGGTGGAACTCAACTTCGAGCAGTCCTTTCCGAAAAGCGTGGAAGTCGCAGGACGTCCCGCGGGTAACGAGAGTCGATAGTCAATACACATTGACGTTTCGCACATTACACGCCAACTTGACCAAGCCCTCAACGCTCGCCTAATTGCATAGGTGCAATTAGGCCAGACGGCCATTTTGGACAATAATGTGTAAGCAAAAAATCGCTTACCAAACTTAGAAACCAAGCCAAGCGGCTCCGAAGACCATCCATAGTGGGATGGTAATGATTCCAAGCACCGATGTGCCCACAACGACCGTCCAAGCTGTTTCGACGCTTTGATTGTAAAGCCGTGTCATGACGAGCGGAAACGTTGCAGTCGGCATCGCGGCCTGGAGCAACAATACCTCTTGAAGCTCTCGCGAAAGATTTCCAAACTTTGCAACCGCCAAAAACACCATTGGCAAAACGACGACCCGTACAAGCATCGCCAAGAGCAGCGGTCGCCATGCCTCACGAATCCGAATGCGTCCAGCATAGTCGTAGATAATAGCGCCGCTAAGTACCAATCCGATCGGGATCGAGCAACGTCCAAGTTGGTCAGTCATATGCAGAATCGGGTTGGGAATAAAAGGCTGGCCGCCAAGTTGTCGAATCGCGAGAGCGATCGCGACGGAAACCAATGGCGGACTAAATACAATTCGGCGCCATGAATTTTTGAGTCCCTGGCCCGAGATGATAAACAAACCGATGCTCCAAAGCGCAATGTCGACCCCGACGTTGTGAATTAGCAGTGTAACAATGCAACCGGGATAAAATGCTTCGGCTAGAGGGAATGGGATGTAGCCATAGTTTGCAATCCCAGTGCAAAGCGCGAACGTGCGTCTTTCCGATGCATCGTTCAAGCCGAACCACTTGCCAACCAACCACACCACTCCCAAGGCGACGCAAAAACCAAACGCGGTAAGCACTGCGCCGTAGAGTGACGGGCTCCAAGCGGATAGGCTTGCCGACAGTTTCGTGTCGGTCATGATCCGATGAAAGAAAAAAGCCGGCAGCAGTACGTTGGTTGTAAATCCAGCTAGGGAGCGGTCGACCTCGCTGGTAAACCACTTCAAGTACCGGGCGATGGCGCCAACGGCCATGACCAAAAATACGCCTGAGACAGTCGTGGCAATACTAAGAAAACTGCTGCCCATTGAGGGTTCGATTTGCATTCGCTGGGCTTCGCAGTGCTTTCCAATTTGGAGTTGAGCGAAGCCTTCGCCTCCCTCGGATTACTTCTTCATGAACGGCATTTCGGGCATCATTGTTGTGAACAAGCTGCGGTCGTCTGGGCGGATTACCACGTGGTCGCCAGCTCGCAGCGAATAGTTCTGACCCTCCATCACCGTCTTGCCGGAGTCATCGAAGTCTACATCGAGTCGGACTGGAGGCAAGTTCTTTCCATTAGGACGAAGAATCGTTGTCTTGATTCGTCCAATTTTCTTTTGAAGCTTTGCGTCGCGAATCAAATCGGCGATAAAGAGCGATTGGCCCGGCACCATGGGAATCTTCTCGAAATGCCGCTTACCGTTATTCACTTCCAGCACAATCGCCGGATTTTCATCGTCCGTTGCGAGCGGCTTTTGGGCTCCATAAGCTCCAAAGGTGTAGCCCTCTTGTTTCAGCCCTTTGGTATCGATATTGTCCAATGGACCCTTACTCTTGCCCAACAACGTTGAGCAACCACTCGATAGCACCACAAGGCATAAAAGACTCAGGCAAGCCAAGTCACGGATCTGTCCGTTTTGGTGAAAAACACACTTTTCGTTTGAAGATGTGCTAGCGTTTTTTGAAAATCTACTCATCATCAATCCAAGTTTCATAACCGATGGGAAAAAATGGGGCTTCCGCGCTCTGTTGATTGTCATCGGCCTGCAAACCCAACTCGCTTGAAGTAAAAGTCTTTTTTATCGAAACAATCCCCCTAAGCTTCCCGATCGACACCTGGTTTCGCTAGCAATTCCTCCCTCAAAGTTCACGATGTCCTACACACTGACAAAGCTCACTTCGCTCAAGACGGTACCCGAGTTTCGAGCCCACGTGACGAAACTTGGAATCGAAATACAGATCGATGATGAAGTGACTCCGGGGGATGCGTCGCCATTGCTAGCTCCAATTCGATGGGGCTCGAGGACGATCGGCAATCGCATTGCGATTCAACCTATGGAAGGTTGGGACGGAACAAGCACGGGTGGAACAAGTGAGGCCATGATCCGGCGTTGGGAGCGATTCGGAGAAAGTGGTGCCAAGCTGATTTGGGGTGGAGAGGCGATGGCGGTACGACCCGACGGACGCGCCAATCCGAATCAGCTCATCCTGAACCAAGAGAACAAACTGGCGATTGAGGAGTTGCGAACCAGACTCATCCAAAGTCACGAAGAGAACTACGCCAAGGTTGACGATTTAGTGATTGGGTTTCAATTGACTCACTCCGGCCGTTTCTGCCGCCCCAACGACAAGAAACGCTGGGAGCCACGTGTTGCTTATCGGCACCCCATTCTGGACAAGAAGTTTTCCGTCGATAGTGACTCAATGGTATGGACCGACGCGCAGCTGGACGAACTGATTGGCGACTACGCCAATGCGGCGAGGATCGCGCACGAGATCGGCGCAGATTTCGTGGATATAAAATGTTGTCATGGATACTTGCTCCATGAGTTTCTTGGAGCAAAGACCCGACCAGGGCTTTACGGCGGCTCACTGGAAAACCGCACGCGATTGCTTTTCGCGATCATACGGGCCGTCCAACAGTCTGCGCCGGGGCTCGGTATCGGCGTTCGTATCAGTGCCTTCGATTCGGTCCCCTTTGTTCCTAATCAAGCGACCGCTCAGCCTGGAAAACAGGGGCAAGGGATGCCTAGCGAATACGCGCATTTGCTTCCGTACGTTTGGGGTTTTGGAATCGATGAGTCGGATCCGTTGCAGCAGGATCTGACGGAAGTGATTGCGCTGGTCAAATCGCTCGGTGAGATGGGTGTTCATCTCATCAATCTCTCGGCGGGCAGCCCCTATTACACACCTCACATGCTGCGGCCTGCGGCCTATCCGCCGTCGGATGGCTACCAACCGCATGAGGACCCGTTGATTTCGGTAGCCAGGCAATTGAACACCGCCAGTCAATTAAAATCTCAATTCCCACGTACGTTGATGGTTGGTTCGGGCTATTCGTATCTGCAAGAGTTTTTGCCTCATGTCGGGCAACATCGAGTTCGTACAGGTGCGGTCGATTTCATTGGATTAGGCCGCATGGTGCTGTCGTACCCCAAGCAAATAATGGATGCGATTCGCGAGGGAAAAAGCGAACGCAAGCTGGTTTGCCGTACTTTTTCGGATTGCACGACGGCTCCGCGCAACGGTCTTCCTTCGGGTTGTTACCCTCTTGATGAATATTACAAGCGAACGCCAGAAGCGATCCAACTCAAGGAAATCAAAGCAAGCTTGTAGGGGGAAAGAGTGAAACGCAACACTCCCCTTTGAGTAAAACGGCGAGGATTGCCGTGCTACAATTGCACCGTCTCGATCCGTCCTTTGCCACGCTGGTATAATCTCTAGCAGCACGTTCGATGTGCGACAGTTTCAACGGATCGCCAATCACAAACCACAGCTAAAACAATGCCTTCTCCCAAAAGACCCGTGCCGATAGGCGGTGTTATCCACACCTACCAAAAGTACAATCCGACGGAGTTTCCAAGCCCCACGGCGGAACCGCCAGACATGGTTTCGAGCGCGTTCGAACATGCTTTGGCGTATGGCAAGTATAGGGAATTGACAGAAGAAGAGCTTGCTAGAGCCATTAAAATCGACCCCAGCCAGATCGGTGGGTTGGGACCAAGCATCGAAATGCTTATGGCGATGCTGGAAGACCGAAAACGCAAACTTCTTGAAAAGTATCAAACCGATGGCCTGGAAAAGAAAGCCAATGATCGATTTGAAAAAATGGCGAAACGCGCCAATCCCCCTTCGAAACTGAAAAGCGATTTTCACAAAGCTGTCCACGCCAAACAGATTTATTTACTAGAGCAGGTTTGGTATCGATCCGATCGCGAGTCGCCCGATTTCGCCGCGCAGGTGCTTCATGTCATGGAATCGCTTTGCGACAAGTACAACATTGATGAGCTAATCAGCAAGTATGTATTCACCGGTCGTGAAAAGATGGATATCCCACTCGCGCTTGAGGTCAAGAAAGAACTCGAGAAGATTGATGAATTGCTTAAACAATTGGACGAAGCGGCCAAGACTGCACAAATTGGCTTGATCGACATGGAAGCCTTAGCAGAGTTTGCGCCGCCCGAAGACCTTAATCAACTGGACGAGCTACGAGAGCAAATCAACAATTACGTCCGCGAGATGGCGGAACGTCAAGGACTAGACCGAGATGAAAGCGGTGCATTCCACTTGACCCCGAAAGCTCACAAGATTTTTCAGAGTCGGCTGCTCAATCGTATTTTCTCCCAACTCAAGGCCTCGCGATCGGGACGCCATGAGGGCCGTATTGTTGGTGATGGAAGCGTCGAACTACCCTCGACAAAGCAATATGAGTTCGGCGACTCCATTGCGAATCTTGATACCACGCAGTCGGTTATCAACGCGATGCTTCGACGCCCCGACGAAACGCCAATCCGTTTGCGATCCGACGATTTGGAGATCCATAAGACCAAGAACAGTCCCAAGGCCGCCACGGTAGTCATCATGGATATGAGCGGGTCCATGCGATACGACGGGCAATACATGAATGTCAAGCGTATGGGGTTGGCGCTGCAGGGGTTGATTACCAGCGAATACCCCGGCGACTTCTTGCGGTTCATTGAGATGTACTCCTTTGCAAAAATGCGTCGGCCTGGCGAAATTATCGATCTGATGCCCAAGCCGGTAACGATCCACAATCCGGTCGTCCGGCTTAAAGCCGACATGAGCGCGGAGAACATCAGTGAACAAGACATCCCGCCGCACTTTACCAACATTCAACATGCACTGCGATTAGCAAGGCAGAATCTTGCTACTGCCGATTCGGTCAACAAACAAATCGTGCTCATCACCGATGGATTGCCAACGGCTCACTTTGAGGGAGAGATGCTTTTCTTGATGTATCCACCTGACCCACGTACGGAAAAGGAAACAACGCGAGAGGCGATGCAATGCGCCAAAGAAGGGATCGTGATCAACATGTTCCTCCTACCCAGTTGGTCGCAATCGGAAGACGATATCCGATTTGCATATCGCATGGCGGAGCAGACCAAAGGACGCGTCTTCTTCACGGCAGGTAATGATCTCGACCGTTTTGTGCTGTGGGATTACATCGATCGCAAACGAGAGATACTCTAGAGTGGAAAACTGGTGTCGAGGGGTCGCCACAATCATCCGTTTTGTAGTCGCTATGACAATGGCGAGAACAGAGCAAAAGGATCAGGCTTTGCTGCTGGCAAACATCCGCGTTAATAATGATGTCGTTTACCTTGCCTTTATTCGGCAACGCATTCAACCATTTTGCCATTTAGGCTTGGACCAAACGGATATTGGGAATTTGTACCGCTCGGTATTCACTTATTGGTGCACCGTTAATCAATCACGAAAAACATGCCGCCGCGGAGCGTTGTCCGCGAGTGAATTTACGATTGTTTTGTGCGGCTGAATCTTTAAGGCTTTGTGGCGAACCGGCGGCGCCGCTTCTGCCGAAGTACTTCTTGAATCTCCAGACCAAGTCGGCCCACATGCGACCGTCGATGCCGATGCGTTTCAAGATAGGATCCAGTTCAGCGGGTATGTCCACCTTTTCAACAGTACCCCGTTGCCTGCCTGTCCAGTCGAGCAACGTCAAATAGTCC
>JANMNR010000417.1:0-17716 GCA_031368325.1 Pirellula sp. | reverse complement strand
GTGGACGAGAAGGCTTTGAAGATGCTACGCGAATGGGTCGCTGGAATGAAATAACGAATGCGGCGACAGGAGTTCTCCGGAACCCCATGGATTTTGTCGGGCATCTGGATCACAATTGCGTTTCGATCCTCGCAATTCACTTTCACGGAGTACCTACCCATGTTGATGCGACATGTCTCATTTGTCCTGTCTCTTGTCGTTTTGACTTTTTGTGGCCAAGTGGAGGCGCAGGAAAAGATCCGCGTTTACCTTGGGACATATACCGGCAAGGAAAGCAAAGGGGTCTATCAATGCGAACTCAACCTCAAGGACGGTTCTCTTTCCCAAGCAACCCTTTCAGTCGAGACGAGTAGTCCTTCTTTTCTGGCTTTTCATCCAAATAAAAAATTCATGTATGCCGTCAATGAATCGGATGCCAAAATCAGCGCGTTTGCTATCAATGCCGCGACCGGGAAAATGACGCTCCTCAATTCCCAACCATCGCAGGGCGGTGCCCCATGCCACCTCATCGTTGACCCAACCGGCAAGCATGTGTTGGCCGCAAACTACTCAGGCGGCAGTTGCCTCTCGATCCCCATTGATGTCGATGGCAAGCTCAGTGACAGGTCTTCGTTCCAACAACACCAGGGGCCAAAGAAGAATGGGCACTCCATCCATTTAGATAAAGCCAACAAGTTTGCGCTCTGTTGCGATCTTGGTTTAGATAAGGTCATCATCTATTCGTTCGACCCTGTGGCTGGAACTCTAGTACCACACGGTGCGTTTGACACGCCCAAGGGAGCTGGCCCAAGGCACTTTGCGTGGTCGCCTGACCACAAGAGCGCCTACATCAACGGCGAAAGCGATTTAACCCTTATCGCATGCGATTATGATGCCGAAAAGGGTGCTTTGAAGCAGAAACAAATTCTCTCTACCTTGCCCAAGGATGTAGTGCGCAAGGGAGGAAGTACCGCGGAAACCGTGGTGCATCCTACAGGGAAATTTGTTTATGTCTCGAATCGTGACCCGTACAATTCCATCGCGATTTTCGCCGTCGATCCGAAGTCTGGCGAACTGGCGGCCGTCGGACATCAGAGCACTGGCGTAAAGACGCCACGCAATTTTGCCATCGAACCCACGGGTCAGTTTATGTTGGTTGCGAATCAATCGGGTGGCAACGTGATTGTCTTTCGGATAGATCCTGTCACAGGCTTGTTGGTACCTACCGAGTCAAGTGTAAAGGTGGATAGCCCTGTATGTGTGCGATTCGCGGCGGTTTCAAACTAACTGAGGATCAACAGGGCAAAGACGTGCGATAGCTATTCGGGGCTGACTTGGAAGGAAGGGTGGGCCAAAACATCCGCAGAATGGCCAGCATAGATGCTTCGGCCACCGTCAACCGGCAAGCAGACGCCTGTAATGAACTCGTGTGATGCCAAAAAGTAGGCTGCTTCGGCAACGTGTTCCGGTTGGCCATGCCTCTTCAAAAGGCTTTGGTCGCGAATTGCATTCGCCTTTTCGTTCGAAATCGATTCGGCAAGCATTACGGGGCCTGGTAAAATTGCGTTCACGCGAACGGACGGATTTCTCGTTGCGAGCTCGACAGCAAACGACCGAGTCATCGTTTCTATGGGACCTTTCCCTGCGAAGTAAGCGGCAAAACCCGAGTACGGACGGACCACGGACCAATCTCCAATCAAGACAATGGCTCCCCCGGTCGGTTGCGATACCATTTGAAGTCCGGCGGCCTGTGTGCACAGAAAAGTGCCTAGCGTATTGACCTCAAACTGCCGTCTCACATCGCTAGCGGTCGTCTTTTCAAGCAATTGACCGTCCCATATTGCAGCGGAGTTTACCAGTACATCCAAACGACCGAAATTACGAACAATCTGATGAACCGATGCGTTGGCGAAATCAGGATCTTCTACTGCCCCTTGCAAAACGACGGTATCTGTTCCGGACTGCCGTAATTTCAAAGCGCATTGATTCGCCTCCTCAGTAGATGCGTTTGCATGAAGCGCAATTCGAAATCCTCGTGAAGCAAAAAACTTTGCAATAACCTGCCCAACGCGTGGAGCACCACTACCCGTTATCCAAGCAACTCTTTTTTCAATCATTTTCACTCGCTACACTCAAGATTTGTTTTACTGACGACGGTAGTATAGTAGCAGGCAAACTAGGTTGTGCAGATCTCTTTCTAGCCATTGATTGGGGCATCTCCATAACCCGATACGGAAACAAGGGGCCGACATTTCATAAATAGAGTGATGCTCAATATTTCCTAACCCGACGCGTTTGTTAGGGCTATTGAGGAGTCTAACCATATCCGTCCGAGCAAAGTCCCATATTGGAGGGGTGGACGTACGTGTATACTGCACGAAAATCGCCGCTCGTCAGAAGCGGTTTTTCAGCGAAATACTCCTTTATTGGAATAGAGGCATCACATGGGCCATTGGGAAAGTGCAGGAATTCCGGCCGATTTCGACGGCGTAGTGCGACTTTTTCCACTGCCTAACTTGGTTCTCTTTCCCCACGTCATTCAAGCCCTTCATATCTTTGAGCCTCGGTATTGCGAAATGCTGACCGAAGCCTTGGAGTCCGATCATCTAATAACTATGGCGCTTTTGGTTCCTGGTTGGGAGAGTCAATTCCAGGGCAAACCCAATCTTGGCAACACCGTCTGTATAGGCAGGATTATATCGCATACGCCGACGGACGATGGTCGCCACAATATTCTGATTGCCGGCTTGCAACGCGCACGAATTATTGAGGAATTAGAGGTAGATACAAGTTTTCGGCAAGCAAGGGTGGAGTTAATCACTGATATCGTTCCCGAAGATTTTATGGAATCGGTAGATGTGCATCGTGCGACACTCCTCCGATTATTCCGATCCATGATTCCGCTGGATGCTGCTAACTCCAAGACGTTTGCGGACCTTCTCACGCAGCAGCTTCCGCTTGGAATCCTGACCGATATTATTGCCTACGCTATCAATTTGCCGGTTGCGATTAAACAACTCTTGCTTGGTGAAGCCAATGTTCAGACGAGGTTTGAAACCTTGCTGGAACAGATTGAGCCACTCTTGTCGAATAGGCAAGATGGAGTCAAGGATACCCAAGACGTAGAAACTCATCCGCAACTGAATAAAGTCTTCCCGCCGCCGTTTAGTAACAATTAGTTTGGAACGATTGTCCCCAATCGTTTTGGAACCGAACACCTGCTCTCATTCAGGACGAGGCCACGTGAGGCAAGTGTACTTCTCGGGTGCTACGATCCCACCGTGATCTTTTTCATGTTGTCATCCGGCATACGGTCAATTAGGAAATTGCGAGGATCGATCCCTGCCTGATACGGCATAGAATCGACACTAAATTCCAATTTGTGCTTACCCGAATTCAGCTGCACACGTTCGCGGTACAGCAGCTTTCCATAACGTTGGCCAGCTTCCGGTTTCGCAAATGCACCTATCTCCATCCAATCGTTCATGCTGCATTCTGATTCGTGCCCCTTTTCGTCGGCTTTGAACTTACTGCACTCCACCTCGATCTTGACCAGGTACTTTCCAGCCTCTTGCTTTTTCGCGGTTGCTTCTACAGTGCGATTAGCAAAAATCGTAATGTCCTCGAATAGGTCTTTGATCAGATACTGCAACTCTTCCGGTGTCTGCTTTCGAAGTCGATCAACCAGTTCGTGGCTTGTTGGATAAGGTGGTCCCTTGTAGGCATAAGCATCAATAATTTCTTTCAGGGCGGCGTTGATGCGAGACTCGCCAATCATCTCAGCCAAATAGTAAAGGGCGACGCTTCCCTTGCGATAATGAATGTATCCCTGGTTTGGCTCGACCGAGATCAACGGTCGTTCCTTGAGTCGCTCCGTACCTCGCGAGCGGAGATAGGAATCCATTTCATACTTTAAGAATTTATGCATCATATCCGGTCCATATTCCTTGCGCATGATCATGAGAGCAGTGTATTGTGCTAGGGTCTCCGAAAGCAGCGTGGCACCTTGCATCCGCGCCCCCGCAACTTGGTGCGCCCACCATTGGTGAGCCATTTCATGCGCGACTACATAATAAACCATGTCGATGTCGTCTGGCTTGTCCATTTTGGCAATGAAACCGATACTCTCCGAGTAAGGCATCGTTCCTGGAAATGCTTGGGCAAACGAAGCCACTCGAGGAAACTCAATTATGCGAGCTTGCTTGTGCCGATATGGTCCAAATTGCGAGGTGCAGTACTCAAGTGCCGCCTTAACCGATTGAGACATGCGCGGCACGTTCCACGCGTGCTCGTGGTGATAGTAGATCTCGACGTCGACATCTCCAGCCTTGGACCGTTCCACTTCATATCGGGCTGAGATAAACGAGTAAAAGTTGAGCGACACATGGTCCAGTTTGTACTTGAAGTAGTTTCGCCCGTCTTTTGTCCACTTCTCAATTAGCGATCCCGGTGCGACTGCGATCTGATCACCGGATGTGCTGATGACGGTTTCAACGTCTACGAAGTTTGCGTCTTGTCCCACGTAATGAGACAAACACGCAACGCCACAATCGCGCGAAAGCTCGGGAACGCTTGTCGCAGGCTCGAGTTTATACTTCTTTCGAGTGTTGGGATCCATAATTCGCAAGTCGGGGTTGTAGCCAAAGTGCGGAGCGATCGAGTTGTTAAAGAAAGTACCGTTTTGCACCAACTCTTGATTGCGTATGCTATTTTCAATTCCCCGCGTTTTGCTTTCGACGACGAAACTCATCTCCAACGATTCCCCAGGTGCAAGCGGGGTTTGCAATCGGTAAGACCTCCATGCCAGTTTTTTGTCGTCGATTTCCAATTCCGCATTCGGGATGTTCAACGATGTTTCGTAAGTGCTCGCGAGATTCACGTACAGCGTCTCTATCGGGGTCTCTGAGACATTCTCGATCGTCTGCGTTCCCTGCATCCTCATGTTTCGCGTTTCGGGATAGATATCGATTTCATACCGAACACTCGTAACTTTGGGCTGAGCCACATTTTCAAATTTAGAATACTCCGTCTCGTAACGCACGAGTCGCTCCTCTTGCTCGACACTGCCTACGAAGGTGTTCAGGAACTGTGTGTTGTAAACCAACCATGTCCCTTGCAAGAACATAGCCGTCGCTGCCAAAACAACAAAAATTTTGGAGCCGGCCGATGTCGATGAAAACCCCTCCATCAAGCGGTCGCGAAGCGACTTCGGTACGCCGCGATGCAGTGCAATCGAGCAAACCCACAAGACAATCGCCGAACACGCGATCCAGTACAGCGAATAAGCAATCAGTGCCGACAAATAGGGCGCAACACCAAACATGTCCGAATAGACATATCCTGGAAGCCGTCCAAAGCGAACCAATAACGTATCTATCCGCAACCACTGCCAAGCGAACGCATTCAAGATCAAAAGAATAATGAACGCAAAGTATCCTACGTATTTATTCGGCGAAAAAGTGTGCGCCAGCATGGCCAAAACGATAAAGAATCCAAATCGCAAGGCCTCGATGACAATCAATTCAAACGCATAGACGCCTAGTTGCAATCGAAGATATTGATAAAAGAGCTGCACCGAGCAGCTCAAAGCAATGGTCACGACCAAAACCGTCATGATCACCGTTAACAAGGCTATCAAACGGGATGCGACAAAGACACTATTTGGAACCGGCGTCGCGCCAACAATCTCTTGAATCTTATTGTCCCGATCTCGCCAAACAACGACGCCAACAAAATAAGTGATCACGGGAATCAAAAATCCGAATAACGAACCCCTCACTAAATCCACCATTTTGTAGGTGACAGGAAAGGAACTCAGACCATATCCCTCTCGTGCTCCCATAAACAAAGCGACACTCGTGTTGAGCATCGCGGCACCCAAAATCACAATAAATGCGGGCGTGCGCATTACGGCGATAATATCCAAAAGGGTGCATGACTTTAGCTGCGCGAGCCATCTAGTTCTTGGCGTTACTTTTGGCCATGAAGTGATCTCCGGCCGCGTTGCTGGCAGTGCCAACTCCGTCGCATCGAACGGGTTTTGTTGCCGCATCCGACGGGTATTGTAAGCTCGGCCAGTCTCAAACGAGAATCGCCAGCTTGCAAACAGAAAAACGGCAAGGGCCACAGTCGTCCACACCACGCGATTCAGTATTAAAACTCCGGACAATGGGACACACCAGTTGTTTCGTTGATCTACTGTCCAGTACTTGGTTAATATCGAATAGGGTGTGCCACCAAGAGGATCGATCATCATGGCGACAAACTCATTACTTATGTCGCTTAGAACCGACTGCGATACACCGTACGCTACCATCAACAACAACACGCCCAGAAACGAGTACATCGTGTTGCGCGTCCATGCAGCAATAGCAAAGACGACCGAACCAACAAGTAAAGTATTGGGAATGGCAAACAGCACCATTCCAACCGCGTGCGCATCCCAGCGAATTGGACCCCAACGCTCGGCATCAAGGTTCGACACTGCCCCTGCCACGATCATTCCGATCGATATTCCGCACGACGGAATCAAGGCAATCAAGGTGGCAGCGGCAAACCGACCAATCAAGTAATTCCACTTCCCAATCGGCTTGCTAAACAACACGTCGGAAAACTTGGTTGCAAAGTCGCGAGAAGCCGCCGAATCATAGATAGCGGAAACCATCAACGCAGCCAACAATCCAGCCGCAATGTAGTACTGCATGATGACAAAGGGAGCGTTTCGATACGTATTGCCAATTACACTCCCAACTTGAACATTATCCGAGCCTGTAGCGAATCCGAATAGCAACGCTACAATGCCCAGGAAAATGTAAACCATGAACCCTCTAGTCCAGTATCGCAGTTCAAACCTAAAGAATTCCATAAACCTTCAATCAGTTACGTGAGGGATTGTTTTGAGAAAGGCGAGCGTCCTTGGGCACAACTAAGCAGCACGAATGTTATGCTTGATTTGGCAAAAGAATACGTCTTCTAGATTTGGCGAAACCATTTCAAAACCGTTGCCCGGATTGTCTTCGCAATATACATGGACGACCGGACGGCCTTCGATTAGCTTGCTGGATATAACATCCATCTCCGCTTGACATGTTCGGAGCTCTTCCTTGGACATCGACTTGGCCCATATCCGACCGGCTAATGTTGCTTCTGCTTGACTTGGTGATCCGGCGAACAGTAGCCTGCCATTGTGAATAATGGACATGTTCGTACAGAGCTCCTTGACGTCTTCGACGATGTGCGTCGAAAGTATGACAACAACGCTCTCACCCACTTCGGAAAGTAGATTGTAAAACCGATTGCGTTCGCCTGGATCGAGGCCCGCGGTCGGCTCGTCCACAATCAATAGTTTTGGATCCCCCAAAAGCGCTTGTGCGATTCCAAATCGTTGACGCATGCCACCTGAGTAAGTTGCCACCGATTTTTTACGAACATCGAATAGATTTACTCGATTCAGAAGCCCCTCGACAATCTCTCGACGCTCCGCGGACGTACTTCCTACTCCTTTAAGCGTCGCGAGATGCGTCAATAACACGGTTGCACTTGTTCGAGGGTACACTCCAAACTCCTGCGGCAAGTACCCGAGGATTTCTCGGACTCGTTTTTTGTCGTGGAGAATATCGAGGTCCCCAAGCATCGCGCTACCCGAGTCGGCGTTTTGCAACGTCGCCAGAGTTCTCATCAATGTCGACTTACCGGCACCGTTCGGACCGAGCAAACCAAACATTCCAGTTGGAATCTTCATGGAGATATTGTCCAACGCCCGAACACCACCAGGATATGTCTTCGATAGATTTTGGATTACGAGTTGCATACGCGTCTTACTGAAAAGGGAAGGAAGTCTTCGTAAGCAGTTGAAACAATCTGCCAGGTGTTCGCAAGCCCTGGCTTTATCTTGGGAAAAACCGTTCTGCACAGAGGTTGTTCCGCAATCCTAGGTTGTGATTTTATGATCCGACCGATGCGATGGGTAGCGAATAGCCCCTCGCTCGTGCGTCGGGTTAGCAATTCGACATTACATCAGTCGCATATCGGCAACGTCAACCAAAATTGAGTCGAATTATTGTCGCATCTCATGCACTTGATCGCTCCTTTCAACTCGCGAACCCGCGCGGCAACCACAAATAGCCCAAGCCCTGTCCCGTCGGACTTACCTGTCACAAAGGGTTCAAATAGAGTATCCATCAAAGCGGTTTCGATACCCGGTCCGTTATCGGACACAACGACAGATAAGGTAGCGTCCGCATTTACCGCGGTTTGTATCTCAACCCATGCGTCCTGTCGCCCCGTGGCCGCTTCGACCCCGTTTTTAATCAGGTTGAACAAGACTTCGCTCAAGGCTGCATCCGAGCCCTGGATCTCAGTTTGGCCGCAAGTCAGCGATTGCCTGACTTCAACATGCAGTTGCCTCGCTAAAGGAGTTAGCAACACAAGCAACTTGCCGATCACCACATCTGGCCTCGTCATCCGACCCGCGTCGTCAGGTGGCCTTGCTGAATCGAGCAGTCGTGTCGTTGTTGCAGTCAGCTTGTCGATCTCCGAAACAATGATGGCTAGATCCCGACGATTGGAATGCTCCGGGCCAAGCTCTTCCATCGTCAGCGAAGCGATTGTTCGGATCGACGATAGTGGATTGCGCAGCTCGTGTGCCAGAGAACTTGCAATCAACCCCAACGTCGACAGTTTTTCGTTTTGAAGCATTCGCCGCTCTACTTGAAATCGCCGCATGGCTTCCCTTTTGTTGCCCAACGTCGCAGCCAGTTGGTCGCAAAGCAACGCGATGGAAGTCAACTGCTCATCAGCCAATCGATCGTTTCGTCTCCGATCGCCGAGCAAAACGGCCCCATGAACCGTTTGAAACTCCAGTCGAAAGGCGAGCAAAATACCTTGTCGCTCCATGGCTGCCAAAGAACTAGATAAACTCGTGTGGTGATTGGCTCCTGCGACTGAACGTTGCAAGACCATTCCGCGTTCCAATCGATCTCGGACTTGAACGCCGCACGCAATCCCCATGAGGTCATTCAGCGGCCCAATCATGGGTGCGATTTGCACATCGTCAACCGGTCTGCCGGACACAAAAACTGCCGCGTGGAGCATACCGCCACCCGTCTCATCAATAACAACAACCGCCCGATTCAAGTCCAACCGACTCGCCAACTCATCCGCAAACCACTGAGCCAACGCAACCGGTTCTAAGTGCGATTGCTGAGACAAGGAAACCGAAAGATGCCGTATGGCATCTCGAACGACAAACACGTTATTGCTGAACAAGTATCGCAGCGCTTCACGAAACCGTTTGCGAAGCGATGGAATCAAAAGCAAAACCGTGATCACCACAATCGCTTCCACGATGCTCAAATCGATATTCATGTGCTCGCTCGCGCTCGCGGCAAGTCGACTAACTACCAACTGATGCAACAGCAGCCCCAGCACCAGAGTTGACGCATAAAGCATGCTGCGATCCATCACCAGCGGCAATACGCGATGCTTGAGTGCATACCAGACAAAAAGCCCCTCGAGTATTAACGGCGACAAGGAAACCGGCAGGCGCAAGCCCTGCTCCCAAACTGGAAATCTTGACAACACCGCGTACCCCACGCTGCCGATCGAAATCACAATCAATGCGATAATCAGCCTGATCAGAAAAGGAGTCGCCGTTGGCGCTTTATGCTGAAAAGCGATGAACAGGACGATTGCACCCGAGTTCGCAATCAAAAGCCACAGGATGTAGAACGGGGTGATCCACACAAGCGACCCCAGCAGATTGCGATCGCCGCTTCTAAGAATCAATGCACAAGCGATGGGAACCAAAACTAGCGGAATGTACACTAGCCCATAGCGACGATCCGGTACAGGCTTGGCTTCGAGTCCCGTGTGGAACATGCGAGTTGCTGCATGCAGCATTCCGGACGGCAGAATAAACAGGCCCGATACCAACAAGCACATAAAGAGGTGATCCAGGAAGACTGCTTCAAGTGGATCGATGCCTGAGATCATTGCCCGTCCAAAATACCCAAGATGGAACGCAACTGTCCCAACGACGAGCAGTTTCAACCAAACGGCTACAAACGGCCGATTGATGCGTTCGGAAACAATCAACAAAAGTGCCGTATCGAGTACGACCGCTGTCCCTACTAAGAAGAGTTCCAACTGACCGTACAACGCGTCAAGCCTTTCGGTGCTACGAGTCGAGCGAGTCCAAATTGAAATCGGAAATTGGCCTATCTAGCCCTGTCCCGCTCGACTTCGGTTCATCTTTCGGTTGGGAAATGCGGATCGGAGAGACCACCAACCGGCCCACATCCAAGCGGACCACCCTAACCGGCTTGCCCGCATCGATCGGTCCGCTTTCGCTGAACGCTTCGTACGCCTGGCCATTGATCTCTACCAGCCCGCTCGGAATCATTTCCCCCAAAGCGGTTCCCTCCGCCCCGACGAGCGAGTGGACGTCTTTGGATTTTCCCGCATCCGACCAGACAAACGCTCCTGCTGGTTCAGGCGGGCTCGTCATGCGGCGTCCAAGCGGCGTCCGAGGCCAAAGCTCCAAAAAGCCCCACATCATTAACGGCAACGCACCCATCGTTGCAATCAACATCCACACTCCGGTGTTGGTGCTGTGTCGAAATGCAACCAAAATGGCCGCAAATGCGAAGCAAGCGGTTACGCCAACTAAAACGCCGCCACTTGGGATCATCAAGTCGATCGCAAAAATCACGAGCGCAGCGATGAACAACAAAACCGCAATCACGAGGAGTGACAAATACGAGGCCCTTCCGTTCGAAAACCTGATCCACCGAACTGCGCTCGGGTCAAGTTGTTCCCTAGCGCAACTGAGAGGGAGCTGCTACTTCAAAATCATATCGTCAACGGTTTTGCCACCAGGAATCATGGGTAAAACGTGCTCTTGAAATGGTACTTCCACGTCCAATACGTATGGACCCGGATAGCTTATCATTTCTTGCAACGCGGCATCCAAGTCGCGTTTCTTGCTGACAGTGGCCCCTCCGCATCCGTAGCCCTTAGCGATCTGAACAAAGTCCGGATAGCGCTTCGATGCGTACGAATGAGCGACAGTGGAACCGGGGCCACGGGCTTCCTCGTCGTCGATTGGTCCCAAATAAGTGTGGGCTCGGTTAGAACCTTCGAATCGGTCTTCCCATTGAACCACCATGCCAAGATGCTGATTGTTCAGCAAGAGAACCTTCACCGGTAGCTTTTCGCAATGAAGCGTCGCCAATTCCTGAATGTTCATTTGAAACGAACCGTCACCATCGATATCGATGACCAAAGCTCCAGGGTGAGCCGCTTGAATTCCCATCGCCGCAGGCAATCCGAATCCCATCGTGCCCAGTCCGCTGCTGCTCATCCATGTTCGAGGCTTTCGAAACTGGAAAAACTGCGCAGCCCACATTTGATGCTGGCCAACACCGACGGAAACATAAGTTTCACGGTTCTTGGTCAGATTCGATAGAGTTCGAATCGCATGTTGCTGCAGAATCCCATCGAACGACTCATCGTAAGCAAACGGATACTTTGCCTTTTGTGCTTTGCATGTCGCAATCCAAGCTGAAATGTCATCTGGCTTCTCAACAATTTTGTTTAGTTCTGTCAGTGCGTACTTGATGTCACTTCGGACCGATATGTGGGCCACCTTGTTTTTGTTGAGTTCGGAGGCATCGATATCGACGTGTATGATCTTGGCATTTTTAGCAAACGAGGCGAGGTGTCCCGTTACGCGATCATCAAACCGCACGCCCAATGCGATCAACAGATCGCAGTCTCGCACCGAGTAGTTGGCATAAGCGCTACCGTGCATACCAAGCATGTCTAGCGAAAGCGGGCCGTCTGCTGGATAAAGTCCAAGCCCCATGACCGTCATCGTGATAGGAATTCCAGTCTTCTCGATCAGTTCTCGAAGCTCAAGGTGTGCTTCTCCCGTCACGAGTCCGCCGCCACAGTAAAGTACAGGCCGCTTACTATGCTTGATGGCAGCGGCGATTTGTCGAATTTGTTCCGCTTTGGCATTTGGATGCTTGGACGGCTGGTAGCCAGGCAAGTTCATCGGGACATCCCAATCCACTTCGCAACTGCTCATTTGAACATCTTTGGGCATGTCCACCAAAACCGGACCAGGCCGTCCAGTAGTGGCGATGTGGAAAGCCTCTTTCATAACGCGAGGAACATCTTCCACTTTGGTGACAAGGTAGTGATGCTTGGTGATGCCTCGGCAAACTTCCACGATCGGTGTCTCTTGGAACGCGTCGGTACCGATTACTTTTGTGGGAACCTGGCCGGTAATGGCGAGCAGGGGGATACTATCGAGTTTGGCATCGGCAATGCTGGTCACGAGATTGGTGGCGCCGGGACCGCTGGTTGCCATGACCACACCGATCTTTCCGGTCGAGCGAGCGTAGCCTTGAGCGGCAAACGCGCCCCCCTGTTCGTGGCGGGGCAGAATGGTTCGCAGTCGGTCTTCGTACCGCGTCAAGGCTTGGTGCATTGGCATGCTGCATCCGCCTGGGTAGGCGAAAATGACTTCGACGCCATGATCCACAAGGGATTTCACCACAATTTCGGCACCGGTCATGACTGTGGTTGTTTGGCGGTTGGAAACGGAAGCCATTCGCAATCTCTCCTAAAGCTGTTTTCTTCAGCGTGAAAATAAGGTTGTCTAAATCAAGCCCGCAGTATGTGCGGCTGCAAATCCAGGGGTTTTGAGAGGATTCTCAACGGAAGCAATGGACAGAAAGTATAGCATGAGGTTCACAGATCGTCGAACCAGTGTGGCGTGGACATGCCCGGCCAATGTCGCACGGCAGGCCAATCCGACGCTTTTTGAGTATGAAAGGCAATCGTTTGCCGGCTTCACTTTTCAACGTTCGATTCCCGGGTATCCAGCTAGGAAACCACCCTACAACCGAAGGCTGGAGCGTAAAGTTGTGGGGCGGAAGTGCAAAAATCGGTACTTCTGTGATCGAATGTCTGCAGTCTCATTGAAGAAAATATTCGAAATCTCAGATTACCAAATTTCAAATCTCTCTACCAAAACCAGTGATTTATACAATCTGCAAGCCCACTTGGCCTAACGGCTAGGAGTTCCAAAACCCGGAATCTCTGTGGGGAATGAAATTACGAGACCTGGCCAAAAAAGTAGAGTAGATGCGAATGAAATCGAGAGGACACGACGTTTTCATTCCGCAGATGCGTATCACTTTAGGTGATCGAAAGACTGCGGTTTTGCTAATGTGAAAAGCTATAAATCAATCTCGGCACGCGTGACCTGCTCGAAAGTCAGCGGACTCAACAAATGCCCGGATCGTGGTTGCGCTTCATTCGCAAGGCTTGAGGCAACGGTTTCTCATTGGATTGATTGACCCATGATGAAGTTTTTATCGCCGACTCGCTGCTCCCAAAACACATAGGCGAGCGGTTCATTGTCGTTGCTGGCAACGACTACTGGATCGCGAGCGCTTTCAGCAATCTTCAGGGTGTTTGATGTTCCAAGCTTTTCCACTCGCAACTCGCCGTCGCGTTTGGTGAGCCAAGCGACATACGTGCCGCTTGAGTTGCTTGCGATCCATGGTTGTTCGCCGCTTTCGAGCATGTTTTCTGAAGGTGTTTTTTCGCGGGTGGTAAAAACGGCACGGCCACGTCGCCATGCGGTAACAACTTCGCCCAGTGGTGTGATCGATAACATGCCGCCGTCCATTGGGCATGCGTTCAAATTCCAGTGTTCAACACCGAGTCGATCGCCCGTGCTGAATGTTTCCCCCTGATCTTTCGAAGAAACAAGATACATGTCTCGATTGCCTTTCAACGAGTTGCGAAACAAAACGTGAAGAGATTTTCCTTCGGCAGCAATTGAGGGATGGCAGCATTCACAGACACTTCCATCCGGCGAACGATAGACTCGAATGTTCTTGCTCCACGATTGTCCTTGATCAATTGATTTCGAGGCGAAAAGCTGAGTACCTTTTTCACGTAAATCCAACCAAACACACCAAAGGATTCCTTCCTTTGACGCGGTCATAGCGTGGAGCCCTTCTCTAGCGGAGGATTCAACATCATTCACTCGAACGGGACCAATCCAAGACTTACCGTCGTCGTTGGATTGATAGGCTAAAACATCTCCGTCCTTCCCTTTGCCCTGGTCGCCTCCAATGGCCGAAATAACAATTGACTTGCCCGCGTGAGCAATGCGTGGTCCGCGACGCATTCCCAATGACATATTGGGAACACGAAAGGCAACTTGCGGCACTGATGCGGTCTGTCCATTCACTTGACAATAGAAGACTTGATCACCCACTCCAAACGTCAAATGGGCTACTCCTTGTGCCGAAAGATATGATTGTGGTTGCTTCGGCGGGACAGCATTACTGCCTTCGTAAATCGTGAACGGCTCGCCTGCACTTGCGGTGGCAACCATCAAGGACACAAACGCGAAAAAAATCGGCCTAATCATGTGACAACTCCAGCTTTGTTGGGTTAGCGGAACGTGAGCCGAATAGAAAAAATAGTGCGGGCGTAACAAGCTGATCGAGTATCGTTGATGCAAGCATCCCGCCAAACAAGACGACGGATAACGGATAAAGGATTTCTTTTCCAGGCTCGCCATACCCGAAGAGCAGTGGCACTAAGCCAATGAAGCTCGTCATTGCCGTCATCATCACCGGCGCCAACCGCTCAAGGCTTCCGCGAATGATCATCTCCTTACCGAACGGCATCCCTTCGACCTCCATAAGATGTTGATAGTGGGATATCATCATAATTCCATTACGGCTCACAATGCCAATCAATGTAACGAAACCAACCCAGTGGGCGAGGGATAGATGGGTCGCTTGAATCCAAACGATAGGCCAAGTGTACCAAGCATGCTGTGCTATTTCTGCCATGCTTGGACGGTTGACGACCAATAAGGCGATGATGGCTCCAAAAGCGGCTAACGGGACGTTTGCGATGACTTGGAGAGCCGCTCGCTGTGAACCAAGGGCTTTCATCAGCAGCAAGTAGACCCCTATCATACTGAGTACCGCTAGTCCCCAAAGCCTTAGGGTAGCTTCTTGCTGGGCTTCGAACTGGCCGCTGTAGTCGAGATAGTATTCTCCGGGTAAATCGCGCATCGACGCCTCCACTGGTGCAAGCGCCGACTTAATGGCAGCTACAACGCTCGATAAGTCGCGACCTTGCACATTGCAGAAAACGGCGACTCGACGTTGGACGTTTTCGCGATTCAATACGTTCGGACCTGTGGTGTCGAGCACCTCGGCCACTTGAGACAGCGCAACCTTTGCGCCAGACGGTGTTTCGATGATGGTTTCTTCAATGGCCTTTGGGTCGCGGCGCGAATCCTCGTCATACCAGACTACCAAGCTGAAGTACTTGTCTTCTTCAATGACCTGAGAAACGACGCGACCTTTAAAGGCTGTCTCCAAAAGTTCGGCGACATCACCAGGAGCTAAACCATAACGCGCGGCCTGTTCGCGTTTGACTCGCATTTGGACTTGAGAGATTTCAATTTGCGGCTCAATCTGCAGGTCGACAATTCCGTCAATCGACTGCATCCTAGCTTGAATATCATAGGCGGCGGTACGCAATTCCCGGAGGTCTGGTCCGAATACCTTGATCGCTATCTGAGCACGGATCCCTGACATCATGTGATCAAGTCGATGCGAGATGGGCTGGCCGATGTTGACGGCTGCTCCCGGAATGCTGGAGATGCGATCACGGAGGTCCGCAAAAACGTCTTCCTGGGGGCGACCTTGGAATTCGAAACTCCACAGATGCGCGACCGGCACGGATCGCAGTACTGCATGGTACCAGCCTAGCTTGTCTGTCTTATACTCGGCAAATCGAACTTCAAATTCCGTATTGTTTACTCCTTCCGCATGTTCGTCGAGTTCAGCGCGTCCCGTGCGGCGAGCAACGGATAGAACCTCGGGTACCTCAACAAGGATCGACTCGACGCGCGCGGCCAACCTCTGGCTCTCACTGAGGGAAGTTCCGGGTTCGAGTCGTAGATTTATCGTTGCCGTCCCTTCATTGAATGGCGGCAGAAACTCTCCGCCCATCCAGGGAACCGTCAAGCAGCTGAGCAGCACTATCACGCTGACGCTACCAAGCACCCATCTTGGACGATTCAAAGTCCATCGCAACGTGCGCTCGGCGACCGCCTTGAGCCAACGCATGAAAAGTGGTTCGCGTTTGTTTGCGAGAAAAGGAGCACTAGGCAGTAGTACACTTGCCAAAACCGGTGTGAATGTCAATGAAACAGCGAGCGAACAAAGCAACGCGACGATGTATGCAATACCGAGCGGCGCAAATAGACGCCCCTCGAGACCCGACATCATGAACAATGGCAAAACGACAAGTACAACAATCAGCGTAGCGTACACGATCGAGTTGCGAATCTCACTGGAAGCGGAAAAGATGACGTCGACCGAAGCTTTTTGCTCCGCAACTGGCAACTGCTTGTTTTCTCGCAATCGCCTGTAAATGTTTTCAATATCGACTATCGAATCATCTACCAAGTCACCGATGGCCACTGCGATGCCACCGAGGGTCATCGTGTTGATGGTGATTCCAAGGACGTAAAAGACAATGATTGTCAATAAGATCGACAAAGGCATAGACGTCAATGAACTGACGCTTGTTCTGAAGTTTCCCATTAGCAGAAACAAAACAACGACAACCCAAATTGCGCCATCGCGAACAGCTTCGCTTACGTTAGCAACGGCGGCTTTGATAAAGTGGCTTTGGCGAAAAATCTCTGTCTCGATCTTGATGTCGGGGGGAAGCTCATGATTCAGGGATTCGAGCACTTTATCGATCCGCTTGTCCAGCCCGATCGTGTCGGCATCGGGCTGCTTTTGGATGGTCAGCATAACCGCCGTTCCTCCACGCAACTCGCGATAGGGTTTGGTTATCGTACTGCTACTCAGTTCACCCAAAGATGGAGCGTTAGGTTGCTCGAACGACTTGCTTTGCTCATATTCCTTCGGATGATTGATGGCATAGTGCGAGTCCGCATCAATCTTAACAATGGCTGACGCATCGCCCCGTTTAATAGGACCGCCAAAAACGACATCAGCCACATCGCCAATACGAATAGGGATTTGCTCACGCCAAAGGATTGGTGTCGCGGCAATCTCCTCCAGCGTCAACGATTGGCCTTGAATGCGCAGAAGCGATTCTTTGTCACCGCGATTCATGACGCCACCACCAGTTAAAACGTTGGCTTTGGTGGTCGCATCCGTGAGCTGCGCGAGTGTGACGTTTCGAGCCGCCAGTCTTGAAGGAGATGTGAGCACTTGGTACTGGCGAAGAGTTCCCCCAATCACCGAAACCTGCGATACGCCCTCAACCGCAAGTAGCCGATTGCGAACAGTAAATTCTCCCAGCGTTCGTAGCTCCATGGCCTTGGCCTCTGTCTCCGCTTGAGACTTTGCTAGAGAATCACTTCGAAGAGCAATCAACATGATCTCGCCCATGATTGAGGAAATCGGAGCAAGTGTCGGGTTCGTATTTGGTGGTAATTTGGACCTTGCGAGTTGCAGCTTCTCGGTGACGATTTGACGGTCGATGAAGATGTCGGTTCCCCAGTCGAACTCGACCCAGATAATCGACAGTCCAATCGCCGATGAAGATCGGACTCGTTTGACACCAGTTGCACCGTTGAGCAACAACTCCATCGGACGCGTAACCAAAACCTCAACCTCTTCAGGTGCGAATCCTGGGGCTTCGG
>JANMNR010000391.1:0-29287 GCA_031368325.1 Pirellula sp. | reverse complement strand
TATCAAAGCCGCAACGATGGAACTCGATCAATCGGCGCAAGCGTTCCGTTCCACTCTCGGTGCTCAGTCAGGACCAGCCCCAGCTGGCGAACCTGAAAAGAGCCCAAGCGATGACGATGCCATCGACGCGGAATTCGAAGTAAAGAAGTAAGTCCTGCTAAATGCCAAAGGGCTCAATTCATCAAGAGCACACGGGTTTCCAACCTGTGTGCTCTTGTCGTTTAATTTCGTACGATCGAGAATGCACTCATGCTCACCACTCTCGCCATCTCCAGTTATCGATCGTTGCTCAATTTCTACGTTGAGCTTGGGCAACTCAATGTCATCTCCGGCCCCAACGGAAGCGGCAAGTCGAACATCTATCGCGCACTAAGGCTACTGGCAGAAAGCGCGAATGGTCGATTGATCAGTTGCATCGCCGCCGAGGGTGGCTTGCCATCAGCACACTGGGCAGGACCTGAGGCCAAGTCCGCAAGCAGTCCAGAACCCATGCCACAAGGCTCCATGCGCAAAAGCCCAAAGCGAGTGCAACTCGGTTTCGCAAGCGATGATTACACCTATTCCGTGGATCTAGGTTTGGCTGCCTCATCCGGATCTGCGTTCTCCCTGGACCCGATCATCAAGCGCGAGTGTGTTTGGCTAGGAAGCCAGCAAGTCGGGGCGAAATTGTGTGCCGATCGACACGGCTCGATCGTGAAGTGCCGAAATCGAGATGGCAAGTGGGTTGAGATCACAGACAATATTGCACCTTATGAAGGTCTGATGTCGCGTTATGCAGATCCGCTCGAATCCCCCGAGTTGGTTTTGCTTCGCGACCAGATGCAACGATGGCGATTCTACGACTATCTTAGAACTGACCCAGGCGCCCCCGCGCGGCAAATGCAAATTGGTACGCGTACTCCCTACATGGCACACGATGGCTCCAATGTCGCTGCCGCTTTGCAAACCATTCGAGAGTCCGGCCGCGACGACTTGTTAGCGGAGGCTATTCAAACGGCATTCCCCGGATCCGAACTGCTGATTCATGCCTCGCAGGGCCGATTCGAGGTTCAAATGAGCCAGCCCGGAATGGAGAGGGCTCTATCGGTTGCAGAGCTTTCCGAGGGTACGCTACGCTACTTGATGTTGGTCGCGGCATTGCTTGCAGCCAATCCTCCGGAACTGCTCGTCCTCAATGAACCAGAGACGCATTTGCACCCCGACTTGATCCCAGCCCTGGCAAAGCTCATCGAAGAATGTTCCAAGTTTACGCAAATCATCCTGGTCACGCATTCGAACACACTGGCTACGGATCTTCGAGGTGCGCGCGACAGTGTCCATCTCGCGATAGAAAAAGAGCAGGGTTCAACGATTGCAGTCGATGGAGACGAACTATCCCGACCACCCTGGAAATGGCCAGCTCGCTGAAGTTCGAGTTATGTGGTTGGGTAGAGATGGCTGGACCAAAGACTCAGTTCTCTTTTTGCCCAGACGTTTTTTGCCCAAGATAAACGGCAACCAAAAAGTGGGGCAACAACTAAGCAAACAACTCTGCAATCGGTTGGCCCCGATCTGTAATCGGTACCGGACGATCTCCGTCATACAGTTCTTCACTTGGATTGATACCCAGCGCATGATGTATCGTTGCGTGAAAATCAGGTATCGACACGGGACGTGTAACGATCTTGCGACCCAGTTCATCCGTGGTTCCAATTGCTTGGCCGAGCTTTAATCCACCACCCGCAAGCAGTCCACTGAACGCCGCCCCCTGGTGCCCACGACCGCCGCCGCCGTCAAACTCGGGAGGGCGACCAAACTCCGTCGCAACCACAACCAACGTTCGATCCAATCGTTTTCTCGCCTCCAAATCTCGCAATAGCGCTGCGATTGCTTGATCCAGCTGATCGATCAAAACGTGTTGTTGAAGCTGACCTTCGTTGTGCGTGTCCCAGCCCGTACCGTTGATAAAATTCAAATTGAATGACACTTCGACAAATCGAACTCCCGACTCCACTAACCGTCTCGCTAGCAAGCAGCGTTGGCCAAACTCGCTGCCGTATTCTTGACGTAAACCATCCGGCTCCGACTTTAAGTCGAAAACGCTCATGAAATTATCGCCGGTAAGCTTAGCGCCTGCATCCGACGCTGCCACATAGTCCTCGATGCGTTCGTCACCAACATGCTTCTCCGCATACTCGCGTCGCAACTTTCCCACCAAGGAATTGCGACGATCAAATCGATCGTTCGATAGTCCGGTTGGGCGACGAAGGCCAGCTGGACCAAGTTCCGTATCAGTTAGATAGACATAGCTATGATTTGCCCCCAAGAATCCTGGACCACGTGAAGCGCTGGGATAACCTGCGACAACATACGCAGGCACACCATCCCCTACGGCACCCAACTCGTGGGACACAATCGAGCCGATGGATGGATAAACGGTTGAATCGGCGGTTGGTCGTCCAGTATGAACTCGATTGGTGGCGGCCGCATGTTCGTCCACGACGTTGTGGTTAAGTGTTCGTACCACAGCGCACCGGTCGAGTAACTTAGCGGTTCGGGACAGATGCTCGCATAGCTGCACACCGGGAATCGCTGTATCCACGGCCGGGTAATATGACCCCGGATCTTTTTTGCCCTTGCTCACTCGCTTCGGATCAAACGTATCAATGTGACAAGCGCCACCACCTAACCACAAAAAAATACAGTTTTCTGCCGATGCAGTTCGACGAACGACCGGCGACTCTCCTGCACCGAACGCAGATGCCTGAATTGAATTCTTGGCGCACCCCAAAACCGCCGCACCGCCCATCCATTTCAGGTATTCTCTTCGTTTCATATCAGGCCCACTATCTACTAAGGTACAAACATAAACTCCGGACTATTGATCAGCGCCCAGGTTGCATCTTCCATGCGTTCACGCCAATCAGCCTCTAGCCATTGAGTTGGAACGTCCCCACGCAGAATCTCTTGCTCTAACAATAGCTTGATTCGTGTCGCTTCTGGCACCAAATGATTTGCCCACGAGACCGCATTCCGCTTGTAAGACTCCAAAGACTTTGCCATCGAACCACGCTCCAGCTTGCGAGTTTCAAAACCAGGCTGCAAAAGCGTTTCAAAATCACTCCGCTCCTCGACGCTCGGCATACGACCAAGAACCGTTTGAAAGAGATGCTCTACTAAACCCGCTACGGAACGAGCACTCCAGGCAATCTCAGTGAATCGACTATCATCCGACAGTCGAGCCAATTTGGTCGTCGTCAATCCGTTACCGAGAATCAACGATTGCAACGGACTGGCCGATTCGTCGCGAACCGTCAACGGAGTAGGCCTTGAATCGCGCCAGCCAAGCGACATCATCAAATCACACACCTGTTGCAACGCGGGCAACATCAAAGCTGGTCGATCTCGATCGGTAGACGTAGAAGCCAACTGCCACGCTCGGGTCGGGAATCCCAAATGCAAAAACTGCTCGGGCGGACGACGCCCCTCGGGATCAAGCGACATCGGCTCCACGTCCAACGGCTTGCCTGCAACAGCAAACAACGAATCAATCATCTGCTCCGCCGACAATCGACGTCGGGCTGGTCCGTACGCCAATTTCCCGGCCTGAAGGCAAGCGTTCAGTTCCTTTTGAGTCAATGCGCTCGATTGATAGACTTGAGAGTTAAAGATCAATCGTGCCGCGTGCTTGAGGTCGTAACCGCTGAGGACAAACTCGCGTTCCAGTAGATCGAGCAACTTGGGATCGCGCGATTCCGTACCATCCCATTGGTCAACCGGTTCGACCATCGCCCAGCCTAGGTAGCGGTGCCAAAGGCGATTCATGATGACTCGCGGAAAACGCTTATTCGAGGGAGAAGTGATGATGGCTGCAAACCGTTCGCGAGAATCCTGCTCATCACGCAACTCAACGTTCGCCAGGTCGATTTTCGGAAATGAAGCGAGATGCCAATCAGGAGCCAACTTGTCCCCCGCCTTGAGCGAGATGGTGATCAACGGTTGACGGCCATCAGGATTCAAGGGTACGGTGCTCGAAACAGGCAATGTCAGCTTGTCCCGTTGAAGCATCGCAGCTAAGGAGAAAAGTTCTTCTTGCTTGAAAGGGCTATTGGGGGAATCGTGGCATCTAGCACATGACATTTCCAAACCCAGAAACGCCTTGGTCAAGATCTGCGCCTTGGCCGCCATCGGTGCATCGTTTTGAGAAGCCATTGCGAAGCCTCCTGGCCCGCCAAAATATCGGCTTCCCTCCATCAATATAAGTTCGGTCGCAAATCGATCGAACGGTTTGTTGTCCAGGAAAGATTCATGGATCCACCAGCGAAACGGGCCTGTATTGTTCTGTTCAGGTTTGACGATGCCCGGGTTCTCGGCCAAAACGTCCTGCCAGTAACCAACCCAATGGTCCGCCCATCGATCATCTGCCAGAAGTTGATCGACCTTTTTCGAACGCTTGTCGGTTGAGCTATCCGCGACAAAGGCCACTACCTCATCGCGGGTCGGAACCACCCCGATCGTATCCAACGTGATTCGTCGCAGGAAAGCGTAATCGTCGGTTTCGGCAATCGCATCGAGTTTACGTCCCGAAGAATCGACGCATACCTGGTCGATTGTCTTTGTTGCATCGGGGTCGATCTTGGCCTTCGCCATCGCATGTCGCGAATGCCAATACGCTCGTTCTTGTCTGCTTGCTTCGAATCGAAGTCGTTGGTTGAGTCGCTGCATTCGGAGCGATTCCTCTGTCAGGAAAGCATTCCAGCTTGCGACGGTTGGAATCCAAGGCTCAACTGCATCAGGCGCAAGAATGGTGTAGTCCCCTTCTTCCGTCGCGATAGCCACCCACAAGTCCCCGATCTCCGGACGAATTGATCGTCCGCCAACAATCGCATCCAATCGAAACACATGCATTCCCTCGTCGAGTTCCACCTCGAAGACATCCTCGCGGTGGCCTTGAGAAATGGGAATTAGATTGGCTCGCGGTGGTATGGGCAACTCAGGTACGGCCTCATGACCATCGCCATTGGTAGTCAAAAAAGGCTGCGACGCTATCTGCTTTCCATCGATCCAAAGTCGCGTTGCATTCTTAGATCGCATCAAGATCGAAAGTTTTCCGCCTGGCATGAAACGTTTCAGATAAAACTGAGCAAGGACGGGAAGTTGTCGGTCTTCGATAACTCCTCGTTCATTGTACTTTTTGGGAATCTGGCTGATCGCCATGGTTGGAACATCAAATTCCAGCGCCGGCTCGTTGAGTGTAAAGCCCCACGTACGATCCATCAGGCCATCGAACAATTGAACTCGAACACGGTCGTCGGTCAGATCGGACGCCGCGACCCAACTGTTGGTTGGCGTTGCATCACAACGGTAGTGCGAAACGATTTGTTCGGCGGTCAGCGCTTTGCGGTAGACTGCGATTTCATCGAGCCAGCCTTTGAACGCGGCCGCGTGATTGGGTTGCCCTGATCCGATCCAAAGCTGGTCGTTATCCACAAAGGGTGGCGCGCCAGTATCTCCCTCCATGTCCCAGACACCATCAATCGGTTGACCATCGAGGTAGGCACGCAAACTTCCAACGGTCCCGAACGAATACGTAACGGCAATATGGTGCCATCCACTTTCGACTGGAAACCCGACGCCGCTGGTCCAACGATGAAACTTTGGCGTAACAGTTTGTTTTGATTTATCTAACGCGCTGCTTGACATGTCTCGACTGCGAAACAAGAAATTCACCAAGGCGACTTTCGAGTCCCCTTTGAGTCGAAGTGCGTAGTTCAGATTTTCCTTTTCAAAACCCTCGTTGCCTGTTCGCCCCTTGCTGATAACGGACACGTATTGATCCTGGCCGATGGTTCGTGGAAAGACCCAGGCTTCCAGTGTGATCGAATCACCTGCATCAAAATCGAGCGGGCTGTTCTCGCCCGGGTCTTCCACCTGCAAGCAGTCCTTACCACCTGGAAAATCCGCTCCTATATTCGCTTGGCCAAAGAGCGGATACGACTTGGGTCTCGGTCCTTGCTGTTCCAGTACTACCTTTCCAAACTTCTTTGCCAGAAACGCGATGTTGGCTTTGGAGCCGACGGACTTAGCGGACTTGGGCTCGGAAAAATCCCAATAGGCAGCCGGTTGATCCTTAAGAATCAACTCGGAGTAGCCCCGCGAATCTTCTTGAGCGCCAACAAATCGTCGGGCAGAGGCATTAAGAAAGAGCAGCAGTAGCAAGCAAAGGCACAATCGCTTTGGCATGGCAAACTCAGGTATGGCAGGAATGGAGGGAAGGATTCATCTACTATATCGTAGCCCGTTCTCTATGCCAGCGCCAGAATTAGCTTCTTTGCTGACAAAACGGGTCCGCTGGATGTTTGGTAATGCGAGGTAGAAGGTGATTCTTTTAGTGCACCATTGAGCGTGAGCCAAAAAAACAACTTGATCGGAGGAAAGTCTTGCCGTCGCCCCCCTTGATTCTCCAGCAACAGTTCCGTCGCGTCTCCAGAGGAGCGTGGCCGCTTTGGCTTGAACGTCATGGATGAACAGGGCCAACCAAACGCCGTGCTGAAGTTGCGGCCAGACCAAGCGTGAAATCCATTTAGCGCGAAGCCCCACCATCGTTGTAAAAGGATCCGCCACTCCGGTCGGTTGTACAGTCGGCAAGGAAGCCATGCTGCATGAGTAGCCTACCGGTTCCACCGGGATTAACTTGGTGGCGTACCTATGGCATTGTATCCATTTGGCTTTTTATCCATTGGAGCACAGTGGATTCTAACACTCCAACACCACTCGGTACGACTACGTAGTCAGGTACAGCCGCTAAAGTCTTAGGCTCACTTTTATCTGCTGTTCTGCGTCGATGGTGGGCATACTCTCGATCCATTCTCGGATGAGAGAGACCGCCTCTTCGTGAACCAACGAACGGCCAAATTCAGGCATTAAGGCACCTGCATCCTTGGTCTCTAAGCGGTAGAGCAAGATGGACTCATCCGGCTTTCCAGGCACGATGCCGTAGCTCCTGCCACCTGTTCCTTTGCCGGCAGCGACAGGAGTCTTGAATACGCCAAGATGATACATATCCGTCACGTCGGCTGCGAGATGCAAGCCCGAATTGCGAGCTGGCCCTTTTGGGTTGTGGCAGTGAGAACAATTGACCTCCAGCCATGCCCGAGCCCGTTGGTCCAACGTTCCTGTGGAGGGGGCGTCCCAAACCGCGAGCCTCGGCGCATCGTCTGGTTTCGGGGCATGAACTAGCTTGCCTGTTCGTGTCCAGTTCGTCAGTTGATTCTCTGTGCCATGCTCGTACTGCATATCGCGATTCAGATTGCGGGCCGTAGGTCCCAACGGTTCCATCGTTTCATTGAGGTGACAACGCTTGCAATCGTTCATGTTTGGGACCGCATGCGTGTTGCTTCTCGGAGTTTCATCCGTATGGAGCCACTGGACCTCGACGTTGGCTCCGGTAAGGGACAATTCTGCATCCGTTTGATCTGAATTCCAAACGTACGGCAACCCTGTCCAACCTTCGTCGGTTCGCTTGAGAATGCGCGTTTCAATGAGACGTCGGCCCTTGGAAGGATCCACTAAATCGATGGGGTAATAGAACGTCTTAGCAATCACCGTTCCAATCGGGAAATCGAGCGTTCGAGTCTCCTCATAATTCGCAGATGTCCCCTCCGGCATTTTGATCAAACGCTGCTTTGAGGAGTAGTCTGAAAACAACGGAGTATTGAGGTCGTATTCAACAACTCCTTTTGCGGGCACTAGGTTTTCGATTCTCCCTTGAAACAGCTTGTACTCAGACAATTGCTGTGGAAACTTAAGTTGGTTTCGTCGAGTGGCAACTTGCGTAACTGGCTGGTTTCCTTCTGTTGCCGTAACGTGCTCGATGTGTGCAATGACAACTGGTTCGGTTGGTTGACGACAACCAACCAACGTTGTAACCATGCAAAGAAAAACGGAGAACGTTCTCATATCCGCTTAGTTTACTCCAAGAATGGAGATGGGTTCGAGTGGTGCGCGCTTTCCGGCGTAAGACTCAAGGTCCCGAGTAATGGTTGGTTTGCCCCCTTGAAGAACCGTTGCAATCCCAAGGTTAGCAAACGTCGCTTCGCCATTGTTCGAAATAAAAATGCGAGACTTTTCTGGTAGCTTTCCCTCTACTTCGATTTTCGGATTGTTGATCCCGTCAACGATGATGTCGGGCATCGGCAAGCCGGCGACCTGCTCGAATAGTTTGCCTATTTCACCTTGCGGGCTCTTTCCTCCGCCGGAAAAGCTATTGTCGTGAATGTCGATTCCCTCCGGAAAAGGATCGTAGTCCGCGTCTTGGAATTTACGCTGAGCGATCAAGTAACTAACGATGGCACAATTGGTCGTGTTGTGTCCATGGATTTTGTTGTCGAATATCTCGACATCATCGTTTGCCATGATCATTAGGCCGGTACCCGGTGGTACGGATGCAACAATCCCACCTTTGTGCGCAAAATTGGGATGGTTATTGTCGTACAAATTGTTCTTGTAGACTCGGCAATGCGCACCGTTCTTTAGTTTCAAGCCAGGCAGCGAAAAAACCAAGAGGCCGCCAGTGTTGTTGGTCGAATTGTTCTCGTAAACATCTGCACCAATGGTATTCTCAATTTCAATCCCAGCCACATTGCGTTCGGCACGATTGTGACGCACAATCGCACGCTGAGTTTGCCCGACGTAGATTCCCGCATCCGAAGCGCATTCGGCGACGCAGTGTTCGATCAAGACATCCGAGCATAGCACTGGATAGATACCGTACGCGCCGTTCTTTTCGTCGGGCCCATTCGTCCACCAAGTACGAATACGACGGATGGCAACGCGATTCGAATCCTCGATTTTGATCGCGTCCCCAGGCGAATTTTGAATTGTAATATCCTCGATGGTGAAGTTATCTGCTTTGATCTTTAGGCCTTCTCCCCCTGAGCCTGCCCGCTGGCCAGTAAAGTTTAGAAATGTCTTGTCGAGCCCTTTCCCGCGGATCGTAATGTCAGGTACGCCATTGAGAGAGAGCGTTCCTTTGAATTCGAATGTCCCCTCTGCGAATTCGATGATCTCACCTTTTTCGGCGAGAATTAACGCCTCCTGCGCACTGCGTTCAGCTTCGGCTCCTGGCTGGATGAGAGTGACCTTCGGTTTTGGATCTCCCGTTGAGAGAGGCTCAGATGGAACAGTTTTCGCTCCAGACTGAACAGGCGATGTGGAAGTGCTTTGGCTGCAACCAACCAGTGGAAGCATACAGCCGAGCACAGCGAATTTGCAAAGTAGCCTCAACATAATTTGCTTTCAGAAAGGGACGATACGCTGGGATTCTACCCACGCATCGCATCGAGGAAGAGTTTGGGCATTCGAAGAATACTTTTTTTATCATACAGCCTGAGCAAGTCCCATCCAACTTGGTTTGCACTTGAATGCGATGGAAACCATGCTGGCTTGGGGAAGTTGCAAAGCGGTCCCCAAAGTACTGTTTTGTCTATCTCGCTAATGCAAAAGGTATTGTGGACGTGACCGATCCCGCTTTTGGGTTCCAAAAGGGTCGCTCCGGGGTAGCCACCCCATGGGGGAGTCATCAGTCCATATGCAACTCCTGACCATTGGTTGATGCAAACGACGCCGTACCTGAGCTTGCTCAGTGCAAGTTCCAAACGTTTCGCGTACTTGGAAGCAAAACCGTTAGTGAGAGTCAGCGTAGCGCAGAGCGTGCCAAACAGTCTTTCGTTGACGAAGTCTATGGCAGCGTCCAAAAATGCCAATGGATCGCTTTCTGATAGTTGGGTTTCGGCGCACACACAAACAAAGGACTCTTCGTCAAATAAATGTGGCGAGGCATTCGGGTTTGCGTCTCGAATAAGCGTCCAAGGCAATGTGCCATCGCTTGATTCGGGAGTTGGTCTTTGAGTTGCTTTTGCAAATCGCTCCTGAGCGCCTGGATAGTAAGCGAATCGAGTCGGTGTTTTGCGAAATAACGAGTCGATCAAATCAAGGAACTCGATACGCTGAGGCCATCCTCGCGATGTCACGATCATTTTGGTCGCGAGGCAGTTAAATGAGGCGTTGTTGACGATAGACGCGACAACGTGCTCCGCTTGTGCTCGCAATTGTTTGCGCGGGTAATTGCCAGGTAAAATGATCCAGGGAGTGACATTCCCAAGCTCGCTCGTAACGGACTTGGTCACCAGCGGTCGGTTTTCACGTTGACGTTGACTTCTCTCAGTTGAGTCGCGTCCCCACAAAATCATGTCATGGGTTAAATGCGAGCCCGTTAGATGAAGTCCTCCTATGTCGGTGTGGTTGACAACCGCTTCGCCAACTTCTCTGCCACCGATAACGATGCGTAACACATTGGCATCCACCAGCGGCCGAAAGGCGTCCAGAAAAATTGGTTCCAGATACTCGTTAACAGGATTGAGTTTCAGCAAGACCGCTTCCCGATTGGTGAAGATTTTGCTCAGCATGTCGGTAGCGGGAATCGAACTGACATTCCCAGCTCCTAACACGCCCGTGATCTTGGCTCCGTTTTTGCTTGTTGCACTCCAGTTGTTGGCGAATAGCTGGGCTGGATCTGAACCGGTTTGTCGCCAAACTTCCGCTTTTAAGCCCATGAATACGAGGCTATCGAACAATCCGGATACCGGCAACACTGGAACACACGTTTGACCCAAGGAATTTGATCTGGTTATGCCTGGGAGCAAAGGTGCACCGTGCCTCTCAACGTCCTTGAGCACGGTAGATAGCAGCCGAAGATACCGCAATAGAGTGGCAGGGCCCGCCAAAATCTCTTCAGCTGCGACAGGCAAATCGGGATTGATTCGTTTCGCTTGACAGGCCGTTCGAACCCAGTCGTCGGCATTGCGAAGAATTCCTTGCCCGCAAGCATCGACGAGCGTTCGCAAACTTGCCACCGAGGCATTTGTTAGCCAAGCGGCGCCGACCTTTAGATGTGCGACTGCAGATTCAACCAATAGGGACTGGAGACTTGCTTGGCTTTTCAAGTGAATCATTCGGTGAAAGGGAATCGAAATCAGTCGTTCACGGACGAAACTTCACCGCCAGCAACTGTCGATAACGCTTGGAGCGCAACGATGTCGATGGAATCAGAAAAGAATTTTACCGAACCGTCGGCTAAACCGAAATTCCCTCCGTTGGTGTGATAGCTACTGAAGTTCGACGTGGAATCACGATCGTTGGATGTGCATGCCCCGGATCCATTGAAACTGATGTCATCGATCAACGTAGCCGTGATCGGGTTCTTGTTGATTTTGTCCGTTGTCGAACCGAAGATACTTGCGTGTGGCGAGAATGGGTAGGATGTGCTCAATGCTTGCGGAACTAGCCAAGCTTGACGAGCCTGTGCTGGCTGTCCAGTTGCATCCATGGCCACTGGCCCCGTACAGCCCTGGTTTTTACAAAGTTTAAATTTCGCCCCGGTAGCACCTTCGCCAACCAAAAGCGTATTGCTGCTCACATCAATCACGTCTGCAAAGCGGGTTTTGCGTCCAATATCAAACATTCCCTTACCAACCAATCCGTTGGGTTGGTTACACCAACGGTAGTTTACCCCTTTGGAAAGCAGATAATTCGTGATGCCAAATTTGCCTCCAACAGGGAAGCCAGCAGCCCCAAATTCGACATCGTCGATAGGATTATCGCCTGTATTGGATGGGCACGTGTATACGGCGATTTTGGTGCTTGCAACCGCTGGAGAGTGTCGCTCCCAGGGAACGTTGAAATTGTAGAGGTTCTGAAGGTTTCCTTGTTCGATGAATGGCAAAGTTGAAGCGAAGGCACTGACATACAAATTCGTCGTCGGCATGTTTGATCCAAATTTGGCCACGGCGCCCATCGAGAAGCAATTAAAAGAGTCGTGGTAATTGTGCTTTGACAAGCCAATTTGATTGACATTGTTCGAACCTGACATTCGCCTTGCTGCCTCATGAGCTGCCTGCACGGCAGGACGAAGCAATCCTACAAGGATGCCGAAAATTGTTATTACGACTAGCAATTCAACCAGCATAAAACCCTTTTTCCTTGGAAACATCGAAAATTCCCGCGCTGACAAAGAAATGATGGCTTGTAAAAACTGTACTACCTATATTATTGCGACGAGTCGGTTCGAGCTATCGGAATCCCGCAAAACGACGCTTAGCGGTGCTTCCGGACGCGCAAAGATGAGGTTTTCACCGGTAGACTCGACGGTGACAACGGTGCGTCCCTCTTGCTAAGAATGACGGTGAACTGACCATGGACCTTCAGATCCTTTGGGGATTACGTCACTCCACTTTCCCCTTAAGATTTCGTCTCGCGAATTTCGGATTGCTTCTTGTGCTTGGAGCATGTAGTGAACAGTCTAGATTATCACTACAGTCATCGAACCATCACCAGCATTGCGGAATGGGACAGTTCAGCGTTTGGGTCAGCCATCGAGCTCATTCAATCAAGTTCGAAGAGCACTGAGCGAGGCCGAACCGCAACAAACAACTGTCTCGATCGAAGCCGGCCGCTGGGGCTTCTGGCATTTTGGCGAGTTCACTCAGCAGTACAAATCCTTGTTTCAAGAGCTACCCTCCGAGACGTTGAGAAGCAAGAAACCGCAAACATAAATGATGTCGAGTTGAACGCCGAGGAATTCGCATCTCATTGTTGACATTCGATTGAAACTGAGTTTCGGGAACCTCACTTTAACGCCCTATGCGCCGATCTTATCTGCCATCCAATCTCGACGTTTCCTTCGGAACAAAAAGCAAGAACCAAACTACTCCCGCCACCGCCGCAACCAACGATGATACAAGCACCATGATTTGGGAAAAGTTGATCATCTTTTCATCGCCGTCAAAGGCCAATAGCGAAACAAAGATCGACATCGTGAAGCCAATTCCTGCTAGCATCGCTGCGCCCGACAAATGAGACCAAGTAACCCCCTGCGGCAGTGTACAGAATTTCAGTTGAACCGCCACACTGCAAAACAGCAATATTCCCACCGGCTTGCCGACCGCCAATCCGAAAAAAATCCCCAAGCTATTCGACTGTTTTAGACCTTCGATCCAGTCTCCACCGATGGGAATGCAGGTGTTCACCAAAGCGAATATCGGCAAGACCCCAAACGCCACTGGGAAGTGAAGCCAATGCTGCAAACGAGACGAAGGCGTATGCTCGCTTCCATCTCGAAACGGCAAAGCAAACGCCAGCATCACCCCTGCCAACGTTGCATGAATCCCAGAATGCAACAAACAGAACCATATGCAAACACCACCTACCAAGTAGATCCAAAGCGAGTCGACGTTGTTGCGATTAAATAGACAGAGCCCTAAGAAAATCGCCAGCGTCGCAACAACGTATCCGATCGAGATAGACTTGGTATAGAAGATGGCAATCACGACGACTGCCCCGAGATCGTCTGCGATTGCAAGCGCGGTCAAAAACACTTTCAACGCAAAGGGAACGCGATTGCTTAGTAGTGAAAGCACCCCCAGTGAGAACGCGATATCGGTCGCCATCGGAATACCGGCCCCACGTTGCGACTGCGTTCCGAGAGTAAACGCAAGATGGATCGCGGCTGGCACAATCATGCCGCCAATCGCCGCACAAATGGGCAGCAATGCATTTCGAAAGGAATGCAGCTCGCCAGCATAGATCTCCCGCTCAAGTTCGAGCCCAACCAACAGAAAGAATATCGCCATGAGCCCATCGTTGACCCAGTGTTCCAAGGACATGCCAAGAATCACTTGATGCAGACCATGCGTATAAGTTTCCCCAACCGGAGAATTGGCTATCGCGAGTGCGATCAGCGTAAAAAGGACCAGGACGATCCCGCCAGCGCGTTCGCTTTCGAAGAACTCCTTAAATATTTTGGTTGCGATCATGAGACGAATTGTACACGGCGTCCATTATCAGAGTTGGGACCGATCAAAATGGGCGACTTGCATGGTATTGCCACTACACCACAGTCTTGCTTCCGCGGACAGCCATGGCAGGTCGTCATTCAAGTTGCGTTTCCCTTGATTCCTTCGTCGATCCCAGCGCCGCGGGATCAGTTTTCGGCATCCTCGTGAAGTGCCAGAAAGAGATCGCTCAAAAGCTGACGACCACGCTGCACGGCTGGCGTGATAAAGTCGATGTCAAAATGCCATATCCCAAAACTGGAACGTCCAAAGCCGCAACGGGTTCGCGTATCGCCAAACTGTACCGATTGACCAGCGAAGGGTGACTTTTGGAATGGGCCGGTGCCCCTTTGGCCTCCACGATTGGCTATGATTCCATCTACTGCCTTAATTAGGTCTCACCGCAAATCGAAAATCTAAATCAATGAAACCCATCCTCTTACTCCTCACAGCCCTGATGATCGCGCAGCCGGCCTCGCTGCATGCAACGGATGCGTCATTTGCCAAACCCAACATCGTTTTCATCTTCGCCGATGACTGGGGCTGGGGCGACCTCTCGTGCCATGACCACCCCTATTTGAAGACGCCGAACATTGATCGGCTCGCGAAGGAGGGAACGGACTTCTCGCGATTTACCGTCGCCAGCGGCGTATGTTCGCCCAGCCGCACCGCGCTGATGACGGGACACTTCCCCGCGCGTTACAACATCGACGGCCACTTCGCATGGGTCAAGAACAACGCCCAGCGCAACATGCCGGACTGGCTCGACCCCAAGACGCCGACGCTGCCCAAGATGCTCCAGGCGGCAGGCTATGCGACGGCACACTTTGGCAAATGGCATCTCTCAAACGATATGATTCCCGATTCGCCGCTGCCAAACGTTTATGGCTACGACGAATACGGCGCCTTCAATTGCGCAGGGGAACAGATGCCTGTTCATGCAGATGCGGGGCATGCGATCGCGTTTGTCGAGAAAAGCGCAGCGGCGAAAAAGCCCTTCTTCATCAACCTTTGGATGCACGAGCCGCACACGCCGTTTCATACGGTGCCAAAATACGAATGGCGATTCCGCGAGATGATGAGCCGCGAGGATCAGATCTTCGCCTCGGTGATTTCGCATGCCGATGATCGAATCGGCGAAGTACTTTCCGCGCTGGATCGTTTGGATCTTGCCGAAAACACTCTCGTCATCTTCAGTTCCGACAACGGCCCCGCGCGCGCAACCAAGCAGTCTGCACTCGACCTTCAATATGACACCGCTACGGGCGCGGGTTGGGGAGTGGCTGCTTCCAAAGGCATTACCGCCGGTCGCAAGGGCTACAAGGCGGCACTGTTCGCTGGCGGCATCAATGTTCCGTTCGTCGCTCGCTGGCCAGGCAAAATCCCTGCAGGCAAGATTGACAACACCTCGCTGATTTCAGCTGTCGATCTGCTCCCGACGTTTTGTGATCTCACCGGTGCGAAGACGCCGGAAGGCTACCACCCCGATGGCATAAGCCAGGTGGCGGTGCTAAAAGGCGAGGCGACTTCGACCAGGACGAAGCCCTTGTTTTGGAAGATGGCCGGCGGCAAAGATTCCGAGTTTCACTGGGCGAACTACGCAGCGGTAGATCAGCAATGGAAGCTGCTGACAACGGGCGATGCGAAACGTGTCGAACTTTACGACATCGTCGCTGACCCACTTGAAACCAAGGAACTCGCATCCGACAAACCCTATGTCGTGAAGGACATCGTCGCCAAGTTGGAGCAATGGAAAGCTACGCTGCCGGAAAAGCCGAGCGGCGATGTATTTTCGGCAGAACGCTCGAAATAGGAACCGAAATAGAACGCACTCATTCTCTCTGCTCCCCTTGATGCTGCCGCCAAGATGGCTTCTTTTTCGTGGTAGGCGATTCGGTGCCAGCCCCACGTTGCGACTCCGTTCCGAGTGCATGAGCCGAATTGTACACGGCGGCTACTATCAGAAACGAGGCTGGCGATCATAATGGGCCACCTGCCAGGGTTTAACACCACATCACAGCCTCCTTCCGCGATCATGGACAGCCAGCATCATGCACGAATCGACCCAACCCACAAAACACTCGCGGCGGTCGGCACTGAAGCTAGGTGTGGTCGGCTCGGTGGCCTTAGCGGGAGGCCTAAATCCGCGCGCCGAGTCATTTGCTGCGGCCAAAGAGTCTGCCGCCAGCGCAACATCTGCGTTTCAAACTGCAAAACGTTATGTTGAAACGTTGTCCGCCGAACAAAAAGCAATCGCCGTCCTTGAATTCCAAGACAAGAAACGACTTGAATGGCACTTCATTCCAATGGAGACTCGCAAAGGGCTGCCGCTCAGAGACATGAACGAGTCGCAGCGGACAGCCGCGATCGCAATCCTAAAACAAGTCCTGAGTCCAGTCGGCTTCCAGCGCACGACTGAAATCATGGATTACGAGTCGATCCTCTTGGAGCTTGAGGGACCGACCGCCGTCAAACGCCGCGACTATACAAAATACTACTTCACCATTTTTGGCGAGCCGAGCGAGACCGCGGCGTGGGGATTGAGTGTGGAGGGACACCATCTATCGATCAACTACACGTTCGAAAAAGGTGCCATCGTCGATTCGACGCCACAGTTCTTTGGCATCAACCCAGCGGGGCTTCGAAAGGATTTCAAGATTCCCGACATCACCAAAGCGGGCGGATCCGTGGAGTTCAAAAAAGGCAAAAGACTGCTTGCAGCGGAGGAGGACGCTGGATTTGAGCTTCTCAAGAGTCTCACTGCAAGCCAATTGAATCAAGCCATCTATGACAAAGAGTGTCCTGACGATATTCAGTGGGCGGGCGAGCCTCAGCCGCAATTGACTGCCAAGGTCGGGATCGCAGCCAAAGACTTGGATGCTCAGCAACAAAAGAAACTCATCGCCATCCTAGATGCCTTTGCTATGCATATGCCTGCCGAAGTGATTAAGCAACGGATGGACTTGATCAAGAAGGCGGGCGTCGATCAAATCTACTTCGGATGGGCAGGAGCGACCGAGTTGCAGGGGCAACACTTCTTCCGAATCCAAGGTCCCACGTTTATTGTCGAGTTCTGTAATTTTCAGAAGGATCCCGAAGGCAACATCGCCAATCATATCCATTCGATTTGGCGAGATATGACCGGGGATTTCAATTTGTCCATCGCATCCAAGTAGTCCTCACACCTCGAGCCTGGCATGATTAACACCCTGTTCCTACCAGAGCTTAGAGAAATGCTGGCGGAAAATCTCTCGGAGGAACTTCGAGAGTTCTGTGTCGCGTTGCATCCAGCACGGACGGCTGAGTTCATGGAGGGACTAGAAAGTTCCGAAACCTGGAAAGTTCTTCAACATGCCGACCCAGGAATTCAGGCGGAAATCTTCCAATATTTCGAGTGGGATCGTCAAGTCGAGCTATTGGCCGAGCAAGACGAAAAGCAAGTGGCGGTGCTCGTCACACACCTGCCTGCCGACGATGCTGTCGATTTATTGCATGAAGTAGCCAAGGAGCGGGTTGATCAAATCCTGGCATTGGTACCGGCCACGGATCGACGCGACATCCGCCGACTGCAAACTTTTGCGGAGGGAACGGCCGGGGCCATGATGACCACCGAGGCAGCATGTCTGTCTGAGTCACTCACGCTCCGCCAAGCCCTAGATCAACTCAGTCGACAAGCCGAACGTCTGGAGATGATCTACTATATCTACGTTACCGACGACACAAACCACCTGCGTGGAGTGGTCAGCACACGAGCGCTCGTGTCGGCTATCGGTCGACCGGAAACGAAGCTGGTCGATTTGATGAAAACCGACTTGGTAACTGCCAACGTCCAGGACGACCAAGAGCAGGTGGCGCAGAAAGTAGCCTTCTACAATCTGCTGGCGATCCCGGTTGTCGATGACCAACGCCATATGCTCGGTATCATCACGCACGACGACGTCATCGACGTGGTTCGCGCCGAAGCGACGGAAGACGTACAACGTATCGCGGCAGTGGAGCCCTTGAAAGACTCCTACATGCGGACGCCGCTCACCACGCTGTCATGGAAGAGGGGAATCTGGTTAACCATTCTGTTCTTTGCCGCACTCACCACTGCCTTTTTGCTCAAGAGCTATCAAGTCGAACTTGAGAAATATGAATGGCTGGTCCTGTTCATACCGCTCATTATCAGCAGCGGTGGCAATTCAGGAAGCCAATCGTCGACCCTCGTTATCACCGCATTGACTACCAAAGACGTGTTTGGTCGCGACTGGGCAACGGTCTTGCGCCGCGAAGCGATCATGGGCGTTGTCTTAGGAAGCTTCATGGGTATGATCGGTTTCTTCTGCGCCCTGTTTCTTGCGCCGACGTTATACGCAGCCATGGTGATTCCGATCACGGTTTTATGCGTGGTGATATGCGGGACATGCATGGGCAGTATGTTGCCACTGATTTTCCAACGCCTCGGATTGGACCCAGCCATGATGAGCAACCCGTTTGTAGCAGGCTTGAGCGACATCCTAGGTATTCTTATCTATGTCAATGTCGCGATGCTGCTGTTGAGATAGCAGCTGTCGCGTCAAGACAACATGGCCGAGCGCCGCACCTCCGACACAAATTGGAACGATGTACGCATAGGGCAAGTAGAGAATCAACTCCAGAGGAGGGTCCACACGCCAACCAAAAGGCACTGGCGACGAGAGGATCGCAACCCTGCCGACGTTCATCAGAAGTGCAATTCCGACAATATTGAATAACCAGGCAAGCCAACGGCGTTGGTTCACAAAGGCAAACGTAAGACATGCCAATACACCGGTTACGATATCCCAATTGCTGCCAGTCCAAGTCATCGTTTCCGGAATCGTGCCGCTCCGATACCAATCGTGGAGCACGAACTCAAGCGGAAGTCGAAATGCTTGAAACAATACCAACCAGGCAATAGACACGTCTCGTGCAATTCCCTTCCCAATCCGCGTGAAGCCAATCGTCGCGGCCATGGAGACGGATCCGATGAGAAACAAAGGTCCATACGGAATAAACGAACGCTCAAATAGCCCAGAGTTAACAAGCCAGGCGATGGCCATGCAGTACAGAGCGATTGCTATTCCGGCTCGAACGGTAAACTTGATCGACTCCGATCGAGAGGGGGTAACGCTGGCGACCGCGGCTATCGTAGCGACAACGATGGCGACGCAGATTGCGACGAAGACAGCCAAGGACCACTGCGATCCGTCTGTGAATGCAAATAGGATATTCATGGAAAACACTCTCCGAACGCTGCTAACCATTTTGGGTTGCCCCAAAATGGCCATGTACAATGCCTTTCCCAATGCGCACTTGCACTTTGCCAGCTACTTGCAATCTACAAGCGGTCGAGGTATTGTCAAGTACATCCAAATGAATTCATTCCTTTTCATTCGAGGACCGAGTCCGTGAAAAAGAACCCGCAGAAGCGGTCGCCGTGTCCGATCGCCTGCACGCTTGATATCCTCGGCGACAAATGGACGCTGCTATTGATTCGAGACATGTTGTTCGGGCGAACCCACTTCAACGAGTTTTGTCGATCGCCGGAGGGGATCGCGACGAACATCTTGGCGAACCGACTGGAAAAACTGCTTGCGCATGGTTTAGCCGAGAAGTACACCTCGACGGAGACTCCCATTCGAGACGCGTATCGACTGACCGATAAAGGCCGTTCGCTCAAGTCGGTTATGGAAGCAGTAGCCAAATGGGGCTTAGCGAATATCGACGGTACAGAGGCCCGCATGAAACCCAAAGCAACTTAGCGATAGTCCAACTGGACAATTCGAAATCGTAGATGCATATCGTTTTTGGAGTGCGATCGACTCTCTGGAAAGACAAGCTACTTTTGCACGCCCATTTGATTGAGTAGAAAGGCGAATTCATATGCCTTTTCGCGGAGTGCTTCGTATCTTCCCGATGCGCCGCCGTGCCCCGCGTCCATATTGCACTTGAGCAAGAGTGGATTGGAGTCGGTCTTGAGGGTACGAAGCTTAGCAACGTATTTGGTTGGCTCGTGGTACAACACTTGACTGTCGTTAAGCGACGTTGTCACGAGGATCGAGGGATAATTCGATCGGCCCAGATTATCGTAGGGGGAGTACTCCAGCATGTACTTGCCCGCTGCCGCTTCCTTGGGATTGCCCCATTCGAGAAACTCCTGAACGGTCAACGGAAGCGACTCATCCAACATCGTGCTAACGACATCCACAAATGGGACCGCGAGGTGTGCAACTTTGCAAATGTCTGGACGCAAGTTCAATGTGGCACCGATGAGCAAGCCGCCAGCCGAACCACCCTCAATGGCCAGCCGATCGCGTGCGCCGTATCTTTCCTTGACCAAATGGTCGGCGCAGGCAATGAAGTCGGTGAAGGTATTTTTCTTCTTCATCAGTTTGCCGTCGAGGTACCATTGCCGGCCTAAGTCCGAGCCGCCTCGGATGTGCGCCAATGCAAACACCACTCCGCGGTCCAGCAATACCAATCGGGCGGCGTTAAATGTCGGGTCCGTGCTCATTCCATAGGAGCCGTAGCTGTAAAGAAACATCGGTGCTCGACCATCTTTAACAAGGCCTTTGCGGTACACGATCGAGATCGGCACCTTCACTCCATCGGGAGCCGTAGCCTCGATTCGTTCGCTAATATAGTTCGTGGCGTCGAAACCACCAGGCACCTCGGTTTGCTTTAGAACTTCGCGTTGCTTTGTCGCCAGGTTGTACCGATAGATTGTTGTCGGTGTTACGAGGCTCGTGTAGGCGAGTTGAACCGCTGTTGTGTGGAACTCCGGATTGACTGCGAGGCTCGCGCTAAAGCTCGGCTCAGGGAACTCGATGCGGTGCGAATCCTTAGACGAGAAGTTGAACACTCGCAGTTGACGAATGCCTCGCTCTCGCTCGGTGACGACCGCATAGTCGTTGAATAGACGAATGTTCTCCGTGTAAACGGAGTGGTCGTAGGGATGAAATTCCTTCCACCGTTTTGGATTGGTATCTGCGACCGGGCAAGTCATCCACTTAAAATTGACGGCGCCGTCTTTATTGGTACGTATATGAAAGAGACCATCACGATGATCCACGGCATACTCAACGCCCTCATTTCGAGGAGCGATTAGCTCGAACAAACCGCTCGTGTTCGTCGAGCCTAGTACTGCTTGTTCGCTGGTTGTGGAACTGATCGACGAGCGGACAATGTACTTCTTGTCGAGCGTGCGGCTTACGCCTACTCGAAACAGTTCGTCTTTTTCCTCATAGATCAGGACATCCTTTTCGCGTGCCTCACCAAGGATGTGGTGGTAGAGTTGATAAGGTCGTTTGGCCTCGTCTTCGGTGACGTAGTAGATGGACCGGTTGTCGCTAGCCCAACAAAACCCTGCAGATTTCACAAATGCGTCTTCCACCAACTTTCCATTTGAAAGGTCTTTGATCGACAGGTAGTATTCGCGGAAGCCGGTCGTGTCGGTCGAATAGGCATACAGTCGGCTGTCATCACTGGCCCCGCGCGGTTGGGCCGAAAGGAATTTCTTGCCTTGGGCGAGTGAATTCACATCGAGCAGCACTTCCTCGTTGGAATCCAAGCTTCCTTTCTTACGGCAGTAAAAGGGGTACTGCTTGCCTTCTTCGGTGCGGCTATAGTACCAAAAACCATTGTCCTTTACCGGTACGCCCAAATCGGTTTGCTTGATATGGGAGAGCATCTCGTTGTAGAGAGTCTCTTCGAATGGCCGCAATGCTTTGGTGATCGATTCGCGATAAGCATTTTCCGATTCGAGATAGCGAATGACCTCCGGATCCTTTTTGTCTTTCATCCAAAAATAAGGGTCATCTATTTTGGAACCGTGGAAATCAAAAGCATAAGGCCGTTTTGGCGCGACTGGTGGATTCGGCTCTTCAAGCCACGTCCCCATTGCCACTTGCACGCAAATCAATGACAAAGCGGCTGACCAAAAAGCGGTTCGTTTCATTCTCATGGATCTCATTGATTTTACTTCTCCCATTTTCTTCCCTAAGGAGGACAAGAGGCAGGGGTGTGGAGGCTGGGACCTGGTTGTATTTAATATCGCCCCATCCCCGTCGAGCAATTGTACCAAACACGAATGCGAACGCGACTCGCAAGCGAGCGATTCCGCCGCACCAACAAACCATCGATTCAGTACAGATTTACGAACAAATTCGAAACAAATCAGTTGGAACGGTGTTGAAGCTTTTTAACTGTACTCCAAGAATTGTCCACGCACTCTGTAATCGGATCGTGGACAGGAACATGAAATTATTTGTATATCATCGGCGCGCAAGAAAATAGACTTAGTGAACACAATACCGAGCTCGGAGCAACCACTGCTGATACAACTAGGCCAACTCATCAACGATGCGTGCAAACGAGGCGAGAGTGTGGAGGGTATCGCAATTCGAGCGGGAGTTAGCCGAGATCTTGTGAGTCGGCTTCGAAATCGCAACTATCGATCCGCCCCATCCCTGCCGAATATCGAAGCAGTTTGCCATTCGATTGGCTATCGACTTTCCTTACAGCCTCTTGATGCCACGCAAAACAGTTAGTTGTTGCGTTCGCGAACGAATAATGAACACCGCACCAAGAATGACGAAGTGATGTAAAATGCGATTTCATTGGGAAGCCGCATCGTAACGGCATCCGAACCTACTTGGTGTGCCGAGTGTCTATGCGGATCATTTCTTAGCGGAAGCAATCCGGGTACTATCTCCTATGAACTCACGTCCCATTTCCATTGCAAGCCACCAACGCGTGGTCGTCCTCACAGGTGCTGGGATCAGCGCTGAAAGTGGGATTCGCACTTTTCGCGATGCCGGTGGGTTGTGGGAGAATCATCGTATCGAGGAGGTTGCGTCGCCGGTGGGCTGGGCTGCCGACCCAGGTGTCGTCTGGCGATTTTATTCCACGCGTCGAGCACAAGCTCGCGAATGCTTACCCAACGCAGCGCATCACGCGCTGGCCGAATTGGAATCCAAGCTCGGGCCACGCCTCGATTTGATTACGCAAAACGTTGATGACCTGCATGAACGAGGCGGTTCGGTTCGTGTATTGCATATGCACGGTGAGCTCGAACGGAGTCGGTGCGAAGACGCCACATGCAACACCGAGCCTTTTCTTGACCCGAAACTTTACGAGTCAACAGACCAGATCTCGCGCTGTTCCTGTGGAGCTAGGATACGTCCGCATATCGTTTGGTTTGGGGAGGAGCCTTTCGAAATGCGCCGAATTCGAGCAGCGGTGTTGCGATGCGATTGGTTTGTCGTCATTGGCACTTCGGGCTCAGTTTACCCGGCAGCAGGACTCGTCAACTTGATCGCGGCTCGTCGAGGTGACGGAGCCGCCGCAAGGGCCATATACATCGGTCCTGAACCGCCGCTGAATGCATCTAGTTTCCAAGAAATGCGATTGGGAACCGCTTGTGAAATCGTTCCCACTCTCTTCCAAGTCTGCGAATCGGTTTAACGCATGCTCGTCACTTTGCTGGTTCCAATACCGGCGATTTCGTTTTCCCCTTAGGTATTCCCACGGGCACTCGTATAAATCCGACAGCTCCAACATCTTCTTCGGTGTCTTGCGACAGATAACCGCAAATCGCACCGCTGTCTGTGATTCCTAGCGCTACGCTGTGGAGGGTCTTCTTTGGCATGGTCAGGGGCGAAACCACACCAGCCTTGAACACGAACGCGGTCGGGCCTCCTGTTCCCCCTATCGGATCATCGCTCAGGCCAATGACCATTTCAGACTCATTGATGCCATAAGCCTCGTTTGATTCATCCCCTGGAAGCAAGTCGATAAGGGAGAGTTGGCCTGCCAGGCTAACGACACAAGCCTGATGAAATCCATTGAGCCTTACGGTGCCGACCATCGTCCCCGCATTATTCATGTCCTTTAACTTCGGCTGCTCCTCCGATACTTTGCGACGAGTCCATGAGCCATCTTCTGAACGATCCCAAATGAACAAAGAGCTATCAAAATCGACGGGCGAGAACTGTTTTTCGGAGATGCAGGCAGCAATTCGTTTTCCGTCTGGACTTATGATCACACGCCCCCCCTGCAAAAACGGATTGTTAAGGATTATGGAGGGCAACTCGCGTGCGACCGGCACCTTGTCGTTGTCGGTTAGCTCCCAAACGCACGGTCGAGTGCGAGGAGGATTGCTCCCAGTCGAGTAACCTGTAATGAACTTTCCGTCGGCGCTAATGTCCTGCGCTTGGCATATATTGTCTGATTCCAACGGTTCCAGCAACATCAACTTCTTAGACCTGCTGTTCCACACAAACCCGAGTAGACTTTTCCCCATCGTGAAACTACGACCGACGTGCCCCGTGACCACTCCATTGTCGCTAAGAGCACAAGGCTCAAGAGTCGTGTAGCCCTTGGGGATCTCGATGGCGACATCCGTGTCGTTCGTCCTAAAGTACCCATTGAAAGTAGAAATAGGCCCGTCAAACACCTCGCGAGTACCAATCACTTCTAAGGAGGAGTTGATGGCGACGGCTTGACTGAGGGTTTTGGAATTCGCAATCATTCGCACCTCGAAGTCTTGGGCAACTCCTACTCGTAATAAACTACATGACAGGGTGATTGTTAGCCCAGTGGCCAAGATAGCGCGAGTTGAAATCATCGAAAACCTCGGTAAGGATGAGTCTAGTCGTTTGGCATTGTGGTTTGGGCATGCGGCTTGATTTACGTCGTCCTGCGACAAGACGTCGATTAGTATATTCCGAATGCGCTGAACTCGGTGGATTCGCATTGAATATTGTCTCGCTGGCGGCTGGTTGAGGTTTTTTCGAAACGCAGATAAAAACCGGTCTGCGGCTTGGGTCGTGACGTCCGCAGTTAAAAGACCTTTGACGATACCGTTCAAAAACTTTTTTGCTCAAGTCGGTATGGGAGGATCAGAGATTCCTTGGTTTGAGGGTCGACACCTTCGATGGAGAGTTGCTTAACCCCGTCATGCCTAAAACCCGGTAGTCCCGAAGCGAATGTCCTCAAGACTTTTTGGCGAATTTGTTGGCAGAGTCGAAACTCTTAAAGTGTACTGTTCCCCAGGCTAGCCCTTCTACTAAACTGCTTTTCCCTATCCAATACACTCGCATCGATCTGATCATGGGCCGCGGCAGCCGTGGGCCAGCAGCCTGCTGCTAATCAGCGGGAAATCGCTAGCTTACGGCTCAGCCCGACTAAGATTGACCCATACACCATGTTTTGAAATTCTAGACAGACTCCAGCGACCTCCCACATGTTCCGTATCTTGCTTAAGAAGTATATCAACGAAGCCATGCTTCTTTGGAGTGCTTGCGCGCTCGTCCTTTTTTTCTTTCCCTGGGTTCGCATATGGACGGTCAGCCAGTTTGAGTTGAGTGGATTCGCGCCGTTGATCGAACAGTTCCGGGCGTTCGAAAAATTCTCACCGGTCCCACTTGAGCAGTTTCTGACGTATCACGGGGTGATTGGGTTTACGTTCGATGAGCCCGTGCTGATCCTCTGCATTCTGGTGTGGAGCATCGCTCGCGGTTCGGATGTGGTCAGTGGAGAACTCGGTCGTGGCACGATGGAAATGCTGCTGGCCCAGCCACTGAGTCGCGGGCAAGTCTACGCGGCGCATGCGCTGGTCACGATCACGGGTCTGATGCTGCTGTGCGGACTAGTTCTCGTTGGTATCTACCTGGGAATCCAAACCAATGCGACCCCTGTGAGCAGTACGGGGGTGTTTCGATTGCCCATCTTTAACCTGAACGTCAGCAATCCGTTTGGTGCAACGACAACGCGGATGGTCCCCCTTTCGGAATTGGTATCGCCTAGCGTTTACATCGTGCCGACGCTCAATTTGTTTGCTTTAGGTTTTATGCTGCTGGGCTTGAGCGTGATGGTGAGCTCGTTCGATCAATACCGATGGCGAACGATTGGAGTCGTGATCAGCGTTTACGTTTTGCAACTTTTGCTTTTTATCCTATCTAAATCAACGCCGCGCCTTGGGTCGCTCAAGCCCTTTAGTTTCTTAGCGGCTTACCAGCCCGATTGGATCGTGCAAGTGGTCCATCATTCACCGAAACTCGCTTGGTCCTGGTGGGTTGTCCCAGAGGCCATTTCCAAAAGTGGACCACCGCCAGCACCGTATCTTGGCCCGATGTTTTATGTTTCGGCGCTGTTGGTATTGGGGGCAACCTGCTACACCATCGGTTACTTGCGGTTTAGATCGCGCGACTTGCCCGCTCCGCAATGACGCTTTAGTTATTTCTTCTTGCCAAGAAACAGCAAAACCACTACCAGGCAGCAGATTCCACCAGCGAAGAGCCCAAGGATAGCTAACAGAAGGAGCAGTTCGAAAAGGCCAATTCCTACCATGCTGCGTTAGTGCTTTTGGTTTGGGACTAAGAAACTCAGATGGTGCGCAGCGTGTGCAAGTTGTAACGAGACCAGTTCATCATAGCTTAGCGAGCCAAACAACGGAGAAGGATGAATCGGTCCGTTAAAGTCGACCAGCCGATTGATCAATCCTGCTAGTCTTTCCACCGATCTCGCCTCAGCATCGATATCAGCATTTGGCAAATGCACGGTTTGCGGCATCGTTGGTTGACCGGCGGGCATTCGCTGGTTTTCGACGAATTTTTTGAAGAGAGACTTGCCTCGAGTGACCCGAAGGATGCCGATTAGTAACTTGATTGCAAACGGCATTTTCGGAAAACCGTCCATCGGAAATGAAATCCAATCCCCCAGGTGTTCCGATATCTGCGACAGATCCCATTTGCCAGTCTGTTCGTATCCAAGAGAATGAAGCTCCAATAAATCCGATTTTAGTTCCGAGAGTGTGGAAAAACGTAGGCTACGACGTTGCATTGTGCAGTTCCAAGCAAGAGTTTAGGCAACCTGTGGGGTTAGGTCAGATATCCTAAGCTGGGCTAACCTGACACAATATTAGCCAAAATCAAAAACGCGATGCGAGCCGCAATCGAAACGATTCGGAAATCATTGAATCTCGTTGCGAAGAGGCATGCCAAATTGCTGATCCTCGCCGCATCGGGTACACTTCCCATCCCACAACTACCCCAATTTACCGGTTCCCGTATTGAATCCTTAACCGAATTTCCCTATCGAGTCATGCATGGGTCAACTGCGATTTCGAGTCCCAAATGCTCAAAGCTACGACGCGCAGATCTGGGGAACCGCGTTCGTATCTGGCATCGAGGGAATACCGTGGGCGAGTAAAAACCGGATTGAAAACGACTGCTTGGTCATCGAAAGAGCGGTAAACGAATCAGGAAAACTCTCCATTGTTTGGCCGACCGAAGAGTATGGTCCAATCATGCTCTCGACCGCTTCCTTGCGATGTCAAGAAGCACCGTATCAATTGCCGCTTGAGCTGGCCCGAGGAACTATCCATCGTGTTCGCGGTCGAGGCGTCGACTGGCAGAGGCTGGGTCTCAAGCTACCCGAGTCATTCCTCATGTTGATGGACCGCTCCGTTTCTGCCTTTGTCCAAGCCATTCTGGCGGCGGACGATAATGAGAAATGCATGATGCTGGCTCAGACGTCGATCGACTTGGCTGTGAGCGCTTCAAAACCACTCGCTCGTGCGTTCGTATCTCAGTCCTTGCACGCTAGGCATCAATCCGAGAAGCAACTGAGTACGCTGCTCGGAATCAAGCTGACGCCGTCGCCGTCTTGGGAGCAGGATTCGGAGGCTATTCTGCCAGCGATCAATACGATCAATGTCTCAATGGAAATGGGGCAACTGCAGTCCGAATCCAAGCACGCAGCGCTTTCACTGATCGATGCACAACTCCAATGGGCCCGTCGCAACTCGCTCCGCATATTCGGTGGGCCCCTTATCAACCTGCAATCGCACGCGGTACCAAAGTGGTTGTACCTGCTCAGCGATTTCCAATCCATTTATGACGCGGCTTGCAAGCATGCAACGATGATGGTGGAGCGCTATCGTGGCCAGGTTCATTTGTGGTCCGCCGCGGCCGGATTGAATGCTCCCAATACACTTGGCATCACCGACGAACAGGTACTGCATTTGGCGGTCGGTGTGATCCAAGCAGTTCGCAGGGGCGACCCAAAAACACCCGTAGTTTTAACAATTGATGCTCCATGGGCAGAGTACCTTGGGCAGAAACCCGACGGCATCAGTCCATTGCATTTTGCAGACGCTCTCATTCGCGCAGACCTCGGACTCTCCGGACTTGGACTGGAGCTGAATTTCAACTACTGGAACGGCGGTTCGATGCCACGGGACTTGATTGATGTATCCGACCTGATCGACCATTGGAATATTCTAGGCCTACCGCTCTTGGCCCATGTCTCAGCACCATGCAACCTGCAACAGGATCCGATGGCAACATCGAAATCCAATATCGTATCCACTTGGCGTTACCCAAATCATTCTTGGTGGGATCAATCGCAGATGTCGGACAGCGGTTCCATCGAGTTGCCATCGGCGGATCAAGCGATTGCGATGATTGCGAACGGCAATGCGCCGACTAGCAACCGTGACCGATTGCCGGTCAACGGTCTCGAAGTGATTCAGATGTTGCTGGCAAAGAGCAACGTTCATGGAATCTTTTGGAATCAGTACACCGATCGAGAGGACCACGTGTACCAGAACGCTGGACTCATCGCACCCAGTGGAAAACGTCGTTCGCTGCTCGATGGCCTAGCCAGACTTAGGCAATTGCACGTCCATTGATGGACGTGCACGCATTGAGTTGTGTCAAAGCCTATCGTCGAACCGGAGTTCTCCAGCTCGCATTATCAGATTGTTCTGAATCGCCAATGCGTCCCGAAATGCTGTTCGTCACTGGCGGAAGTTCACTCGGTGGATAATTCGTGTTATTGAGTCTGTCCCCGTTGACAACCAGCGGAGCTGCTGCGGCCTCGGAAAAGGCTGCGATCGACTGTGCACCAGCTTGACTGAAACGATCTGCGCGAGCGCTGGCTAGCTCAACGGATGAGTTGATTTCGTCGGCAGTTCGGTTGACGTTGTTGCGTAAGTTGTTGCTTGCCGCGATCACTTGGGATTGAGCGTTGGAAATGCTGTTGAACAAATTGTTGGTCGGCAAGCTGTTTTGGCTTGTCTTCATGCTGTTGCCAAAACTGGAGCCACCAAGACCGCTACCGGCTGGACTGGCGGACGTGCCAGCGCCACCTGAATAGGAGCCAGGCACTTGGAAACTACCTTGGGCCGGCGGGGGCACCCGAGCCGGAGCCGTCAAACCACCGAATGCCTGTGTGAAACTGGGAGCGGTTCCTTTGCACCCAGTGACGACCGCTGCCATACTCGCAGCCAACACCAGTCTTGCAATAAGGCGAGTACGACGAGTTTTTCTTGGTTGGTACTGTTCAATATGCATGGAATGGTTCATCCTGATCGTTCAATTTTGGATCGTTCAATAAATGCATGATGTGGG
>JANMNR010000387.1:0-4757 GCA_031368325.1 Pirellula sp. | reverse complement strand
TGGGCTTCGCCAGTATCCAACTCGATGGAGGCATCGAGCGCGTTACTGAGAGGGTGATGAACTGGTTTGGGTCTGCATCGGTCGGATCCTCTACCGTCCGCATCTCGCAAGTCGAGGCCGGGGATGCCTCGCTTTGTCTCGGCATGACTGGGCAAGGCAACTTGCCAAGCGAAACCGCCACTGCGCTGGCCAAGGTGGCCGCGTCCATCGTCGCGGGCGGCGGCTCTGTGATTATCCCCGAAACATCGGCGCTGTTGCACTCCTCCGATTTCACTTCACCGCTTTTCGTCGCCGCGCCGCACACCACGCTTTCCTACGGAGAGATCGTTCGGCAGCGAGGTCTGCACATCATGGCGATGAGCGGCAATCACCTCATCGAATCCCTCACCGGCATGGGGGCGTCGGGCGCGAATCTGTTCCTCGTCCACGAAAGCACCAGGCCCATCCAAGGACATCCCTTCATTCCCACAGTCCAAATTGCCTCCGATGCCAACAGCACCAGCGACCACGGACTAGCCAACCTTCCAGCGTTTGAACGCGCCGTATCTATCCTCACCGCGCTGTCCCGCGCCTGGACCGGTCAACAATGCCCCAAAGCGCAAGCCTCGGGCAACGTGGATTTTCAAGTCAGTCGAGGTTGGTTCGGTGTCTCAACCTAACAGTGAGATAAGCCGATACATGGGTTGAGTCGTTGGAACGCATATAAGTGCGTGAAAATCAGGCGAGGAACCTGGTCAGCAGGACCGCAGGTTTGGGATCGCGCTATTGATCTCGTCCAAGCTGCTCAGGTAGGTTTGTCAATCGCTTGAGGTCGACGATTTCGCTGACGAACCATGGTTTGCCAGTGTCTTTGCGATAACCAATGCACTTGGCTGGATACATGGTTCCGTCGTGTTCCTGCCAATCACTGAAGTGGTTTATGTCTTTTCCCCAATCGATACGAGCAAGCCGCAAGTTCGCTTTGTCGAAGTAAACATCGATCGCAGGCTTAATGGTCTCGCTGATCCTCAAGCCGAGCAGCGTTTGATCGCCATCCTTGATGCTTGGTAATAGAACGAGTTTCGATTTGGCATCGAGCAACGCTTGTAGTGTCCAAACCCAAACGAGGTCGGCGGCTGGTTCGTTGACTTTCTTTTCCCATCTTCCTGTGCCGCTTCGGAACCACCAGTCGTGATGTCCATCGAAGACCGACTCGCGAGGTTTGCCGGGCTTCTCAAGATCATCGCTAACGTTCAGTTTTTCCTGAATGGTGAATCGAGAAAGGAGCTTGTCCTTGCCTCCTGCGGCTTTGATGACTCGTTGAGCCAAGTCGCTCGCACTTAGTGACGCAATGGCTGCTGGCGAGAAAGTTTCTAGGTCGGGAAGCGTCGTCTGAACTCCTTCGGCGGGGACCTCTATTTTTGCCGTCCAAACGATTCCATTGAGAATGAACCGTCGCAAGTCATCCATCCCCCAATTCTTGTAGAAGTGAGGCATCACGATCGCGAACCCGCGTCCGCTGTCAGCACGATTGACACACCAAGCAACTGTTTCCTGTTTGGGGGATTTGGGCGGCAGCATCGAAGTTGCAAGTGCCGTGACATTGGTTGCTAACTGATTATTGTCGCCGCCGAAGTAGTTGTTGATATAAGGTTCGTCATGGAGCGTGAACTCTTTCCAGCCCCGCGAAATCGGATGATCTAACGCTGCAGGAGTGATGGTCGCAGCCGGATAGATTTCGGCGATGCCTTGGTGGTGTGGACAGGTCTTGTTCGCAAAGTAACCGCCCAACCAACCCAGCAACGGATGCTCTCCTTTGTCCGTCACGTCCTTGCCCCAGAGTCCCGTCGCGTAATGCACGCATACGATTCCACATCCGCGAGCCATCATCGTATCGATCTGAGCCAAAATGGTTTCTGTTTGTGGAAGTCGCTGAGGTGGAAATGTATCACCAATAAATACGACGGTACCAAACGCGTTAAGCTTGGACGGTTCATGCGGCCATTCGGAAACAATTTCTGCGGTGACGTCAGGGACGTTCGCCATGTTCTCCAAACAGTATTTCATCAAACGCGCACCGGCGGCGACTTCGTGAGTTCCTGGTGGATGAGTGCTTGGACCGACAACAATCAATACTCGATTGGACTCGGCACCCAGGGTGAAAGCTGAAGCGAAAAAACCGGCGATTAAGCCTAACAAAAGCAAACGCAAAAACTTCTTGTCAAGGCTCATTGCAGTTTCCTTGCGTGTCTATCGAAGGATTAACAAAATTCCAGAGTAACATAGCCAGTTCGTTTAAGCAAAGTCTTGCGACCAGTCTTTAAGACGCAGGTCTTATGCCTTCGCATCGGATTGCGTTCGGCATATCGGTATACGTCGCCTAACGCAGCCAGGATTTGAGGGAGTTTTACTTAAGTCTTAGCTGCAGGCATTTTCTGAACGCTTGACAGAACAGGCCAATCCATTGCGAGCACTCATGTTCCTCTACTTATTTCGAGACGCGATTCCGGTTACGCGGGGCCAATTTGGCAATAGCAAATTTCGACTTAGGCTGTATGCTGGGGTAAGTAAACGGTTATGCCGCTATGCCGCCGAATTTTGTGCAGCGGTCACTTGTCTAGAATTAATGCGGGAGGTTTCTTGATGAAACGAAAAGGGTTTCGGTTTAGCGGATTTACTTTGGTTGAGTTATTAGTGGTGATTGCGATTATTGGCATTCTTGTTGGGCTGCTTCTGCCAGCGGTTCAAGCGGCCCGCGAGGCAGCTCGACGGATGAGTTGCAGTAACAATGCAAAGCAATTCGCTTTGGCGCTACATACGTATGCCGATGCTTACAAGGCGTTTCCGTCTCGTCGGTCGGGCACGACTGGACAAAATGGAACTTCAAACACGCCGCAAAATGCGAATAACACTTTGCACAATTCAGGCCGGCTCTCTGCTTTTATTGGATTGCTTCCGTACATCGAACAATCCGCCATGTACAACCAGATCATGGCTGGCAATCCAAGCGCTGGCATCGCGCCTGGTGGTCCACGCGGCGATCAGAACCCCACTGGCTATGTTTGGAACGTCGCTCCACCATCTCTAAGATGCCCATCCGATCCGGGTGCTGCAGCTGGTGGTACTTTGTTCAGCTACGCATTTTCTTCAGGCGATCAAATATCAGCTCTAAACGGCGCTCCAAACCGTGGCCTGTTTGGCCAGTTTGGATGGAGGAAGTTTGCGAGCATTACTGACGGTACCAGCAACACAATAGGCATGAGCGAATTGCTTTGCCAAGCGCCAACTGGAAACGGCGGGCAAAACGGTGCTACCGCTGCAGCCAATTCGGTTCGTAAAACACTCGCTTATGCAAACAACGTGGCTAACATCATTAACTCGCCATCAAACTGCAACAGCGTCGTCAGCGGTAACTTTTATCGTGCAGGCACGATCTACTTTGGTCGACGCGGACTCACTTGGACCGATGGCCCGACGGCCAATTGCGGATTCAATACAGTCTTTCCACCAAATGCTGCTCAGTGCGCGGACGGGGGAACTTTTGCTGGACAAGACAATATGGTTTTGCCGCCTGCAAGTGGTCACACCGGCGGCGTGAACGCTTCCATGTGCGACGGCTCAGTTCGTTTCATCAGCGATTCGATCGACACAGGCAACCTGAACGCTCCTCAACCAACTAGCGGCCCGAGCCCGTATGGAGTTTGGGGAGCCCTGGGCAGTATCAGCGGCGGCGAAGTCAATTCGCTCGGTGATTAAGCGTTTTGCCGGAAATGATCATGGATATGAGATGATTTTTGTGCAACTTGGGTTCTGACAGCAGGCGCCCCTGGTGCCCGTGTGATGAACTAGCATAGCTCGTTTGGGAAGAGAAGTGCCCTGGTGACGTGTGGCGCCTGGGCGCGGCCGACTTAGACTTGCCGTTGGGACTTCCGCTTTGGCAAATATTGCCCACGAACCCCAGCGCCGCCTATGTTCAGCGTAACATCGGAATCACCCTCCCATTGCAGTGGCTATAATGAATGACCCCATTTTGCCAATCTGCAATACATCCTCTCTAAGTCAACAATGAATACATCAACCCGGACTCACTTTCGCTGGGTAATCTGCGGACTGCTATTTTTCGCAGCCGTAATAAACTACATCGATCGCCAAGTAATCGGTATTCTCAAGGGGACACTGCAAAAAGAGCTGATATTCGACGAGCGAGCTTACGCGGCGATCGTTTTTAGTTTCCAGGCCGCCTATGCGATTGGCTTATTGATTGCGGGGCGCTTCATGGATCGGATCGGAGTGCGATTGGGCTTCTCGCTTGCCGTGATACTCTGGAGTCTTGGGGCGATGGCGCATGCGATGGCTGATTGGTTCCCATGGCTGCAATGGCCGACTATTGCGATTGATCCGCCAGCCGTTGTTGTCATGATGCTCGGCGGCGCGACAGCCGGATTGGCCATTTCGCGGGTCATCCTCGGGTTGGGTGAAGCGGGGAATTTCCCCGCGTCAATCAAAACAGTCGCCGAATGGTTTCCCAAACCAGAGCGCGCGTTGGCAACTGGGATCTTCAATTCAGGAACGAATATCGGAGCTTTAGTCACGCCGATCGTTGTTCCGATTATCACTCTTTATTGGGGATGGCAATGGGCTTTTATTTCGACCGGACTGTTGGGATTCGTTTGGGTTGTGGTATGGTGGCTTTGCTACCGCGTTCCGGAAAAACATAGTTGGGTTTCGCCGGCTGAACTCGCTTTTATCAACAGTGATCCGGCGGAATCGACGGAGTT
>JANMNR010000364.1:0-3445 GCA_031368325.1 Pirellula sp. | reverse complement strand
CGCCGCGAACAAGTGCGACTACGTTGATTTCGCCGTTCATGCCACCAACCCTCCGTGCCTGGATCTCAAACCCTTGCTGTCCGTGCCTGGACAGTTAGCGTTCGTATCGGTTCACAGGCCATCGAAGGATCATCCGACTTTCTAACGATCCTCCTCGCGATTCGAGGGTTTCTACGATATGCTGATGACAGCAGAATCTTATAAAGTCTTCGCTGCGTTGGAGATACGATTGCCACCCCCCAAATCGCGCGTCGTCACGAAAGTAATAATACTCCCCAAGTGCATGCGTGAAATCTTCGTCACTTCCGTTATAAGTGCGCATATGTGAAATAATCGGTTCGGACTGGACCTTCATTTTAGGCGGTTCAGCGGTCGGCTGTCGGGGAATGAACCCTTGTGGATTGGGCCAATTTGCAGGCATTCCGGAGTTAATTTGTTCGTCTACCAACTCTTTGGGCATTTCTAAGCTGGCCATCGCCATGACGGATTCGGGCATTTTTTCGGGTTCGTCAAGCGACGATGCAGTGATGTCATCCGATTCGTTTACCTTTTGTTCATAGGGTTCAATCGGGAGATCGATTCGAGCGGCGGCGACGCGGCTCAGCTTTCCTTTGGATCGCCAGCTTGCGTCGGAAGCAGAAGGCGCAGGAATCTCTTCGGGTGTTTCTGGTCGCAATGCTGGCGCGGGCCTCGTTTTCGCAGGAGTAGCGTCCATGGTTTCCCTCTCAATCTGCTGCAATTGTTTTTGCATCGGTTCGATTGGTGACAATGTGACCATAGCTTCACTGTCGTTCGGCGCCTGGGTTTTCATCTGCTCGGCGGCCAATGCCCGTTCGGATTCGAGCCGAATCCACTCTGGAATGTTTTTTTCCTTTTTGGTTCCCCATGGCAGACCATAGCCGACGGGAATCGGATGGTAGCCTGGGTTGGCTGCATACCAGTTCACCTTCATCGTTATGCGCGGTGGATAATAAGCGTCGTAATCTGTGATCGCGCCTTGCAAAACGGCATCAACGCCTAGATGTTTTGCAAACTGCTGAAAATCCACCGGAGTCATGATCGGATGGCGCAGTATCTGAGTTTCGAAGTGGGCTAGTTGATTCTCCACAACTCCGCATGGTATGACCTCAAATCCTCGAATCGCTTGCAGCTCGTTGTAGTACGCCATCGAGACGCGTGCCCCGCTCAATGTCGGCTCCTGGCTCTGATTGCGAAAAGGCAGAATCGCAACTTTGCTTATTTGAGGAAACGGGTTGTGATACTGTGGTTTTCGTTTGATGTCCGGGATAAAGTTGCAGCCAGTCAAGCATGCCAACACAATCAACACAGTCGATCTGAAAATGGAGCAGAGACGAACGCGTTTCGCAACAGAGAGTCGACAACCCACTTGATCGCATGTGCGGGTCTCAGGCGAGCCGCCTTGATCTGATGAAGAATGAGTTGGATAAGGGTTCATTGTTGCTGGGGAGAGAGCCTATTTGATGCTTAAAAACATGCGCGAGGAGCTACTGCTAGGCACCGCAGTAGCTCCATCGCACATGTACCTCTTCCCCCTAGGCACAAAGTACTTTATCGGTACGACCGGTAAAGTCTGTTCACTCAAAAGTAGCAATTATCCCACTTTGCTCTCACCGAATGCTAGCCATACAAGACACGGGAAACATTTCCCAGAAGAAAAACTCATCGCACAAACGCCAGATTGCCGAGTCAACTTTTCGGCGGCTCGTTTTCCTATTCGTATCTTTTGGTTTACGTGTGTGATGGAATCAAAGAAATCGATCGAGGTATTGGATGAATCTACCTATCTCCTGGGTGGTCGCGGGGGCGATTCCAGCAACGCAAGCGGTAAAGCAAGTCGCGAATATCGCGGCGACCTCGGCCAGCCATTTCTTTGGCGATCTACTACAGTCCAACTCGCAAGCGAAAAACCCACCACAAACAGCCAGTGGCCACTCGGGGCCAATCGACTCAAAGCTGAATCCAAAAGCAAGTAGTGAATCGAAAAGCTGGAGTCAACGCGTCGACACATTGCGAACCTATCTATCGAGGTTTGTTTCGGACACTCGGGCTCGTTATGTTCAAACGCAGGATGGTGGAAAAAGCGAAGCGGTAGCTATTTCTGCGGATGGACAAGGTCAACCACTTTTGAGTGGACCGGAACCGATTCGAACCGAACTCGAACAGTTCCTGCAATCGCGGCCGGACCTAACGAACGAGATCAACGAATTAGCGTTGCGAAGCTCTGATTCAAGCCCTCTTCATTTACTCCCGAATACAGAGGTCGCTACCAACGGAATCAAGCCCTGGAAGCTTTGGATCGACGCCTAGTTGGGCTTGTCAGAGGACAGTACCACAACTTGGAATTGGTCACAAATCAGCAACAGATCCGCCGATGGAACAAGTCGAATACCATCGGGAAGATCAGCTGCGATAGTGCTGGGTCAAATCGGTGACCTTCATCGCGAAGAAATGCATGCTCTCCGTTGAACTCATGCCATGTGAAGTTCACGTTCGCCTCTGTCATTGCGTTGTAAATCAAACGCCGTCCTTCCAGTGGAATGTGCGGATCTTGCCGGCCCCAAACCATCATCATCTCCCCTTGGATTTCCGCCATGCGATCGAGCGTATTGTCGTTTAGACCGCTACCAAGACTGCGTTTGTGGATATCCGTAGCGTAAAAGCAAACGCCGGCCTGGACGTTTGGATTCATGGAGGCACGAAATGCCAAGTGGCCGCCAAGACAAATCCCCAGTGTTGCCACTTTACCATTGCAATAGGGCAATCGCCTCACAAAGTCGATTACAACTTCTGCATCGGCATCAAAGCTAGCAAGTTCTTTCGTAGTCTTAAGTTTGTTTCCACGGTCTGTACCGGCTTGGTCATATGCAAATACTTCGCCAGCGTTTGCAAACTCATGGTAAACCTCCGGTACGGCGACCGTAAAACCATGCCCCGCAACAAACGCGGCCGTCCTTGCAATAGGACTGGTCATTTGATAGATCTCGGAAAAGAGCACCACAGCGGGATGCCTGGCGTTCCCTGTGGGGCGGAACAGGTGGGTTCGCATCGGCCCGAAGGGGGTCGGTAGATCCGTGAACTCGACTGGTTGGATGCGCATGGTGTTAAGAAAAGCGTGCCACGGTTGCGACGGTTTAACATTGGGTACAAACAAAAAAATCGGCTCGCCACAATTTGTGACGAGCCGATTTTTCTTAGATCATGTCTGACGACAAGCTGTCCAGAGTTCGAATTAACGAATTCGGGTGCTGCTTGCTTGAATGACATGACGCTTGGTGTTCATGTAAGCATGTGGGTCAACCACTGGTGCTGGTGCTGCCATTGGAGCAGCTGCTGGTGCCGATACTGCTGTACCGCCACAGGAGCTGCATCCGCTTGGAGCGGATCCGCATGAGCTGCAGCTTGGAGCTGCGTCACAGCTGGAATC
>JANMNR010000356.1:0-11142 GCA_031368325.1 Pirellula sp. | reverse complement strand
CGTTCTCCACCCAATGGGCAGAGTCGGAAGCGGACAAAGCTCAACCGAAAGCAGCGGTGGTTAGCGAACGCTTTGAAGTGGCCCGCAACTTCGTTAATAAACTTTGGAACGCCTCTCGCTTTGTGATGATGAATCTCGAGGGCTTCAATCCGATCAAGGTTGACATCGAACAGTTGCCGTTGGAGGACCAGTGGATTCTGTCGCGGCTGGCTACCGTGACCAAGTCGGTTCAATCCGATATCAAACTGTTTCGATACGCAGAATCTGCCAGGACCGTCTACGATTTTGCTTGGGATCATTTTTGTTCGCTTTACGTTGAGATGGCCAAGCCACGATTGCAAGATCCCGCCACCAGACCACTTGTTCAGCAGATCCTGGCCCATTGCTTGGATTCGATGCTGCGATTGCTGCATCCAATCATGCCGTTTGTGACCGAGTCGATTTGGCAGCAGTTGGCTCGATTTGCCCCAACACGCGATTTGCACTCAGAGGCTGAGCCGAGCCAATGGATTATCTTGGCTCCATGGCCAACGGTTCATGAGGAGCACATACGACCTGGAGTGGAAAAGCAATTTTCCCACTTCGTGGACGTCGTAGGCGCGATTCGAGAGATTCGTTCGCGGCAAAACATTGGCCCCAAGGAATCACTGCGGTTTTGTGTCCGATGCGAACCGTCCATGGAACAACTTCTTGCACCGATGGCTCCTTTCATTCAGAGCATGGCCGGTGCGACGGCAACGGAGTGGAGTGTTTCGCCAACGACGCCATCGATCAATGCCCATATCGGAATCGACCAAATGGATGTATACGTCGATTTGACGCAGTTCATCGATGTGGCGGCGGAGATTTCTAGAAATGAAAAGCTCTTAAGCAATTTGATCAAGCAGATTCAAGGTAAAGAAGGCCGACTCTCGAATGAATCGTTTGTTAGCCGGGCGCCGGCTGACATCATAGAAAAAGAGCGTCAAGCGTTAAGCGATCTTGTCTCGCAGCGCGATGCGGCAGAGCAAGCCATCGAGAAACTTAAGAAACTGTGAAACGGTAAGTAGGGTTTTCAGGTGACGCAGAATGGCGAGCGACTTATGGGCACGAAAGCCGCTCGACATGGCAAGGTGACCTACCACCGCGGTCATGAAGGGCGATAACATATCCTTGATCCGCACTTCATTTACCACCAAATCCATTATGCCAAAACCGTTTTGCATCATTTGCTTGCTCATTTGCTCATCGTCCGCGTGGGGACAAAGTCCAGTCGAGCTCTCTTTTCGTCCACGCATGGATGGTCAGAACATAAGTTTGCTTGAGGTGCAGTTGTCCTTTCAAGGGCGAGCGGACGGTGAAACCACGGTTCGGTTGCCAAATGAATGGGGGGCCAAAATGAACTTTTTCTCGGGCTGCGCAATTTAACGGCCGAGGGAGCAGAAGTCCTTCCCGGCGATGGGCCAAGCCAAAGAATATTGCGACACACCCCGAGAGCCTCGATCACGCTGAAGTACCAAGTAGTCGATGATATCGAAGGACCAAAGTACAATGGGCGCGGCAACGATTATCGGGTTCGAATTCGGGATGGCCTGCTTTTCGCACTTGGCGATGCGTTCGTCGTGCAGCCGGAATCGGTTAGCGATGAAACGGACGTAACGGCCGATCTAGTATTTCCGGATGGAGTTTCCTGGGCGTCCGACTTGCAGCATCAGCAAATGGGAAGACGAATGGCGTTTGGCGATTTACGCGAAAGCGTTTTGATCGCTGGCGATATCAGGGTCGTGGACGCAGGGGGCGGTGCGAGACTGGCGATCTTTGGAGGCCTGGCGTCCAGAGACGATACCGGATGGCGAGAGTCTTTTCAGAGGATCTCTCGGGCGCAGCGGGAATACTGGAAGGCCGAAGACGAACCGTTTCTCGTCACGATTGTTACCTCAGCACCAGCTGGCCCCGGTTCGATTTCGCTAGGTGGCACCGGGCGATTCGATGCATTTGCCTTTTTTGCAACGAACAACGCAGAGCCCCATAAACTTGACCAAGTGATGGCGCACGAAATGATGCATACGTGGGTGCCACGTCGAATCGGCGGCCTACGAAGGACTCCTCCTGAGCAAGCAGATTATTGGCTATCGGAGGGCTTCACGGACTGGGCGGCTTGGCGGGTCTTAGTGCGCAGTGGTTTTTGGAAGCCAGAAGACTTCGTTCGGGCGTTTAACGAGAACATCAAAGACTACGATTTGTCACCAGTTCGAGAAGCGCCCAACACGCGAATCGTTGCCGACTTTTGGAACGATCGATCTGCCGGCGATCTGCCCTACCGTCGCGGAATGCTCTTGGCAACGTATTGGGACTCCAAGGTATTGCATGCGACCCAAGGCAAACATGATTTTGATGATGTCTTGCTGCATATGCAGAAGCTTTCCAGGTCAAAGCCCGAGGCATCCGCCGTTCAGTTGCTGTTGATTGCAATGCAGGAGGTTGCGGGTGTTGATATTCAATCCGATCTAGACCGGTATGTGGAACTTGGTCAGCCAGTTGATCTAATGGAAGATACTTTTACGGAAAACTGCAAAATTCGTTGGGTTGAGCGTCCCATCTTTCATCGAGGGTTTGATGCAGAAGCGACACAACGCAATGGCGGCATCATTTCTGGTGTGGTAGAGGGCTGTCCAGCTTGGAAAGCAGGCTTGCGAAATGGAATGCAGGTGGTGGCTCGTCGGAGTGGGGAAATCGGAAACTCTCAAGTGGAAGTCATTTACGAAGTTAAAGCGAACGGTGTTCCGCTCGTTTTGAAATGGTTACCAAAGGGGATTAGCAAAGAACGCTATCGAATGCTGCAGCTTTCCGACACGTTAAGTTCGCGACAAAGCGTCATAGCCCGACTTGGCGGAACGAGTCCAAACGAAAAATAACCCCGGCAGCCGGAATCTACCAAGCCCCCCGTGCCAGAAGTTTAAAATGCGGGATTGGCGTGGTTTTCGAAACCATTGGCTTTATTCCAATGCGCATGGCATGGTGAACGAAAGCTATCAGGACGGCTCGCGATCGCTCGCCAACCCCCTAGGCCGCTTTTTTCAAGGGAGCGATATTGACCTCCAGCCTTGATTGCAGGTATTCCCCTTAAGTTGTGTTTCCGATGCGACAGTCATATTGTCTTCAACATAATAAACAACTTAGGAAGCCGAACTCGATGGACCGAGCAAATCGATTCTATCGCCGCAAACTGCAAATGCTATGTGCTAGCGCTCTCGTTGGCACTATGGGTATTGCTAGCATCACCGGCTGCAGTTCCTGGATCAACAGGAAAGAAAAAGACAATCACTTCGTAAAAGAGACGAAACGGATTCAGGAGCTCATGGTCGATCCCGATCGGCCAAGACTCATTGGTGAGGTCGTTAATTCGTTGGGAATGTCACCTCGTGCCTACGAGTCTTTTGCGATTGCAACCAGCCTACCGGGCACCGGTGGAATTGTTCGACCAGGTGTGCAGCGGGATTGGATGCTCGACGAAATGCGAGTCCGCGATACGGAAAATCCAGAAGCTTTTCTAGACGATCCCTCCACTGCCCTCGTGAAGCTTCGTACGATTGCAGGCCCCTGCGATTCCAAGGGGGAAATCCTCGACGTGCAAGTGGAGGTTTCGACCGAGTCCGTCGCGTCCAATTTGACAGAGGGGTATGTATTGGAGGCACGTTTGGCTGAAAATCTAGTCGTTAAGGGAGAGTTGAGATCCAGCGAGCCCAAGGCCATTGCAAGCGGCGAAGTTGTAATTTTGCCCACCAGCTTCACGCGTTTGAGCGAGCTTTCACCTCTTCAAGGAGTTGTTGTCGGTGGAGCTCGACTTAGGCAGGAGCAGGCAATCGGGTTGCGAATCGAACCAGAGTTTCGGCATGTCATCGTTACCAAAGCCATCGAAAAAGCGATCAACTCTCGCTACTTCTACAAAGACTCAAGTAAACAAAAGCTGGTTGCCGAGGGCACCAGCGACCACAACATCGACCTTAGCGCGATCCCCAAGTACAAGCATGATCCAGCCCACTTCATGTCAGTTATCAAGTGCACAGGTTTTGGCGAGACCACCGACGAGCAGCAAGAACGATTGCTTGGCTGTCGCAAGCTTTTGGCGGATCCTGCAACATGCCGTCGTGCAGCGGCCGAGCTGGAAGCGATCGGCAACGAGGCGGCAAAACAAACGCTGATGAGCGGCCTAACTTCACCCGACAAGGAAGTGAGATTCTATTCGGCCTACTCGTTAGCTTACTTGGATAACAAGGAATCGGTTCCGGTGTTAACGGAGTTGGCGCAAACAACCCCAGCGGCACGAGCTCTATGTCTTGTTGGGTTGGTCGTAAACGAGGATTCATCCGCACGCGAGGCGCTGGAACAACTGCTTCAGGACCCCGAGCCTGATTTAAGATTTGGAGCATTCAAAGCAATTCGTACTCGAAATCCCAATGACATGAGTGTGAAGGGCGAGACGATAGGTAAAAATTTCTTATTTGTCCAGGTGCCGAGTTCCAACCCATTGCTGGCAGTGTCGCTTCAAAAGCAAAAGGAAGTCGTGCTTTTTGGAAACAACATCGCTATCTCGTTACACGCTCCGATATCTCCAACTCAGTTACTAACGCTAACGCCGGTCGCAGGTAATCAAATCAAGTTGTCGAAACGACAAAACAACGGAGAGACACACAACGTTGTAGTGGCAAGCGATATCGTTTCCTTGTTGCGAGGTTTTGGAATGCTTCGCACCAATTACAACGACGTTGTACATACCTTCGACCAGCTTGCTGCGGTCCAAGCACTTTCCACCCCAGTATCGATGAACCCGTTGCACAATTTAGCAGAAAAGTCGGTCGAATCAGGAAAGGAGATCAAGATAGAGAACGCAAACCTCAAGTCATTGGACGCGCGAAAACCCAATTGGTGGACTCCTGCCGGTTTGCTCAAGGCCTCGTGGCTCAAGCCGAAGCGAGGCATTGTGATGTCCGAAGTCAATTCCAGAACCGATACGGACTCCAGTGAAAAGTCTTCGTTGGTTGATTCCGAAAATGCGAATGATGGGTTTGCCAACTCGCAACAACGTTAAGCCGTTCCGTGTCCTAACCCTACTGTCAGCCAAAGATCCCGGTAACCACTCATGCTCAAAGCCCTCGAACTAGTTGGCTTCAAGAGTTTTGCGGATCGAACACGCTTTGACTTCCCGGATGGAATTACTGTCGTAGTAGGCCCTAACGGTTCTGGCAAGTCAAACGTCGTCGATGCCGTAAAGTGGGTGCTTGGAGCGCAAAGCGCAAAGGCAATGCGCGGTGCCGACATGGCAGACGTTATCTTCAAAGGATCGGCTGAGGGGGGACGCAAGCCAGCCAACAGCGCAGAAGTTACTCTGATTTTGGACAACACGGCGCGCATCTTTGGCCACGATGCTGATGAGGTTCAAGTAAGTCGACGCGTCTTTCGTAGCGGCGATGGAGAATACGGAATCAATGGCCAGCCCTGCCGACTCAAGGACGTCAAGGACCTCTTCCGCGGGACTGGTGTTGGCGTTGACGCCTACAGCTTAATCGAACAAGGCAAAGTGGACCGATTGCTTCAGGCCTCTGCGAAGGATCGACGTGGGATCTTTGAGGAGGCGGCGGGCATCTCGAGGTTCAAGGCGAAAAAAGTTGAAGCTGAGCGACGCATGCTGCGTGTCGACCAAAACATGGTGCGGCTCAACGATATCGTCGATGAAGTTGGAAAACGCTTAGCAACTCTCAAAGCGCAAGCCACAAAAGCTCAACGCTACCGCGAACTAACGTCGACATTGCGGACCAAGAGGATGCAATTGGGCTGGCTCGATCGCATGATGCTCGAGAAGGATCGAGCCAAGTACGAAAATCAAATCGAGGAGGCCAAGACTGCGGCGGCGGATCTGCTGGAAAAGCACGCGGCACTTCAAAACGTCGTAGCCAATGAGCAGAACCGACTTCAAGAGCTACAAAAGAATCAGGAAGAAATTCAAAATGAATACCTGAGCGCCCAACGCGCACTTATTTCGGCCGAGAATGGGATTGCATCCTCGACAGAACGAAGCGCTGAACTGCTTGCTGAGCAGGCCGTACTTCAGGATCGAATTGTTGTACTGAGGCAACGAGCGGATGTTTCGTCCGATGAAATGGCTCAAAAGCAATTGGACCTCGAAAAGATCGAGGAAGTTCGATTGGCGGCGACCAACGCGCTCTCCGAGAGCGAAAAGCATTGGAGCGATCTCCAGCAAAAGCTGAGTTCCATCAAGTCGCGGCTCGACTCGACTAAAGGAGAACTAGAAAAACTTCGGGAGTCCGTCGCGGTTAATCGTTCTCAGCTTGCAGCATACCACTTCCAAACAGGACAGATTCAACAGTCGATTGTTCAACAACAGCAAATCGAGTCTAAATCTGTTGAGGAGCTTGCGCAGACGGCAAGTTCGATTGAGTCCGCCACTGCGATCCGAGATGCTGCGAGCAAGAATGCGGAACTCGCGGCAGTCGAAAAATACACCGAGGAGCAGCGACTTCAACAACAGAAGTCAAGTCTGTCGCAAACTCATGAGCAGTTCATTATTTTGCAAGGCAAGCGTCACGGCGTTCGCGAACGGCTTCACGTCCTCGAACAACTTGAGGAGCAATTTACCGGTGCGGGACGCGGGGGCCAACAGTTGCTTCGCCTCGCTCGTGGCAACCAACACGCTGACCAGGATCTGAGTCGGCCATCCGATGCAATCGTATCCAATGCATGGGGGACGGTGCTCGGTCTTGTTGCCGACCTGCTAACGACAGAAATGCATCTGGCACCACTCATCGACGTATCGTTGGGATCGCATGCCGACGCAATCGTCCTCAGTAATGGTCAAATCATCGATTGGATCAACGATGGAAGCTTGGTCGTGGAGGGACGAGTCACTTTGTTGCGGATGGATCGGCTCACCAGTCGACGTTCAGGCGAGAAGATTCAACTCGACGGACTCCGAGGTGTGCTTGGGCGAGCAGACCGTATGACTCGCTTTGACGATGCCTACGAACCCCTGATACGGTTTCTACTCGGCACGACCTGGTTTGTGGACACTCTTTCTACAGCGCTGGAACTAAGCCACTTTCGCGGCGCCGGCCTGCGATTTGTAACGGCTGAGTGCCAACTGGTGGACAGCGACGGAAGCATAACGTTAGGTTCACTACATACGGGACTGGGCCTGGTCTCACGAAGAAGCGAAATGCAGGCTGCTCGGGAAGAAATAAAGCATGTGGAAGCTCGGCTTGGTGAGGTGACCGCTGCTGTGACTGCGGCTCAAGCGAGAATCGCCGAAACGGAAGCTCTTCTTCGAACCAAGGAATCGGAAGCTTATGCAACGTCGCGAGAACTGACAGCCTGTGAACTGCGCCTCGAATCCACTGTAAAGCAACATGAGAAGCTAAACACATCGCTCGAAGCGATTCGACAAAGTCTCCAGAATTCAAAGGACCGACTTGCGGAACTAAATGATCTGAGCAAAGAAACGGAAAATACAATCGAGCAATGTTTGCTGGATTCCAACGCTCTGGAATCGGCTCGTGCGGCTATTGCCCAGGAGTTTGCACAGTGCGAACAGGCGATGCAAACAGAGCAATCGACCGTCACCGACCGTCGAATCGAATTGGCCCGACTCGAACAACGGGTGGTTGGGTTGAGGATCACCATTGAGCAGATGCAGCAGGATTCTACAGAACGATTCAAAAACGTTCAGCAGTCGGAATCCGCTTTGCTGTCCATCGCCAATCGAATCGTCGCCGCGTCGACTGCCGCCAGCGAGTTCCGAATCCGAGTGGAAGAAGCGCAGGCGAGCATCGGAACGGTTGAAGGGAAGCGAGCCGATTCCAACGAGCAAATTCAGTCTCAGAATTCCATTCTTCAGCAAGCTATTCGGCAGAGCGACAATGCACGTCGAAACATTGAAAAAGGACAAGATAGAATTCAGGCCCTTGACCAGAGCCAATTGCAACTGGTCGCCCAATGGGAACAACTTCATGAACACTATGCCACAGAATATCAACTCGATCTAGTTTCGCTCGCAAAGGTGTCAAGCGAATTCCTCGCGGCCAAACGTCGTCAAGCAGATGATCCGAGTGTCGGTATTTCAGGGGCCCTGCAAACGGAGAATCAATGGCTGATCGACATGTTTGGTGATAGTTCCAATGAACACTTCCTCGCGGCTTTAGACCGTACCTCCATCGAATCTGAGATCGCACAACTTCGTCAGGAGCTTGCCGCTGCCGGCAGCGTCAACATGGAGGCACTTACGGAGTTGGACGAACTCCAGACAAGATTTGATAGGCTTTCGCATCACTACCAAGACCTGAACGATGCCAAGACCAGCCTGATTCGCACGATGGCAAAGATCGATGAGGACTCTGGCGACCTGTTCATGGCAACCTTAACGGCGATTCGCAAAAACTTTCAAGAGCTTTATCGCCGTTCATTTGGCGGCGGTTTTGCAGATATCGTGCTAGAAGATCCGAACGACCCAGATAGTGGTATCGAGATCATTGCCACTCCTCCGGGCAAAACAACTCTCAGCAATTCACTGCTCAGTGGAGGAGAAAAAGCGCTTACGGCGGTCGCGTTAATTATGGCATTCTTCCAATACCGACCAAGCCCTTTTTGTATTCTTGACGAGGTGGATGCACCGTTTGACGAAGCGAACATCGGTCGATTTGTTACCGTTCTCAAGGAATTCTTGGACACCACCAAGTTTATCGTTGTGACGCACAGCAAGAAGACCATGACCGCTGCAAATATGATTTATGGGATAACGATGCAGGAAAGTGGCGTCTCACGCCAGGTGTCCGTTCGTTTCGAAGAGGTTAACGAAAAGGGGGAGATCGTTCAGGAGCAGCGAAGGGCAGCTTAGTGGCTAGTCGGCAGACTGGTGCCAATCATCGCTGCTTGAGCAAGTCTTCCATCGGGTTCTCAGACTGTAGAACGATGCCTTTTACGGCGTTTGTTGGCAATCCATCTGGCCAACGGTCGCGCGAGTCACTTGAGGCCGAAACATTGTCTCCCAGAACAACGACAGAGTCGCCGCGCTCCCAGGTTTGCGTTTCGGAATCCAACCTGCCTCGATAGTGAATGTCCCGAAATACCATCAGATGGTCGACCTTGATCGTGCCAGACTTAACCGACAACTGAATCGGCGGCTTCGTTTCAACGATGGCCGTTTCAACGTCGATAGTGATCTGTGGCAGCTTTGTGCGTAGCCACTCTTCGTCTTGACTACCAATAACGAGTTCGCCGTCGACCATCACGACAACAAGCCAAACGGACTTGTCGTCCTGTTGTGTTAACTCCTTGATGTAAACCTGATCCGCCGACTTGATCGTGAGGACGCGATCTACTAACCCCATTGCGACCTTGGGCCGGCTCATAGGTGAACATAACTCCCAGTCCATGGACCATGATTCGTCTGGTTTAGAAATCTGCAATGCGAGTCCAAAGTCATGAACCCTTACGATCGCATGCGAATCATGGGCATTGATCGGAAGCTGATTATCGATTGCTCCGCTTGAGCGAGGCGAAAAAGTCATCACACCCAAATCCGCATTGAGCTCACCCTGAAAGATGCCTCCCTCCATTTTCCAACCTGCATCGCTCCTCTCCGATTGCTCATCTTTCTTGAGGAAATTTGAGGCGTCCCAAGCTTTCAGTAGAATCGACTGCCGAAGCGCTTCCTGTAACGACTTGCTCCACCGATTGCCGTTTACGAAGACGTCTCCATCAACGATTGAAACTTGTTCGCCCGCAAAGCCTACGATGCGTTTGACTTCCCTCTTGGCGCCGACGGATTCCTGGAAAATCACCACATCTCCCCGCTGTAACCCAGACGGCAGAGCAAGTCCACTTGCTATTGCTGGCGCCCGCATGGTTCGAACGGAACGAAGGGTTGCAAACCGAACTTGCTCACCAGGCTGAGTTTTGTCCTTTAACAAATCGGTGTCCTCCCAGTCTATTACTGACTCTACATCGAACTTGTTGCAAGTTGGACATCGCAACGGCTTATCTCTTTTGCAGGTATCCAGAGCAAACGAATTCAACGAAGCGCAATGAAAGCAAGTCCATTTGTACCGAGGACCCTGTAATATCGGCTCCATCGAACTACCTGTAATCACACCTGTTCTCGGGAGTTTGCCTCGGCGGAGAAGCAGAAATGCCGCGAGAGTTATGGCTAAACAAAGAAATACTAGCAAGCCAACTGAGCTGTAGATAAACCATCGCCGAGGGCGATTTGGAATCATTTGGATTTTTGCTTGGCTAATGGCTGACCGATGGCTTAAAACACGGGGAACGTAATGAGGCTATCAACTGAATTGGTGAAGTCAAGTATGTGTTTGTATGAAGCGTTGCTGTTGAAGCTGCACATGCCATGGATTTGTGGGCCGCAGGCGCAGCAATTTAACTATTTCCGGCAGCAATTCCCTATCGCAAAACCTGTATGGAAACGTTGTCCGTTACAGGTGTCGTTTGGCCCATGCTTGTGACACTCGCTTCGAGATCGGACTGGCCAACTAAGTCGTGTCGCAATTCCAAAACGCAGGAAAAGGAATCATTGGGTCGGAAGTACTTGATGGGCTCAAGATCGATTTGGCGATCGTTCTTCGAAGTTTTGAATTGCAGATCCTTGGCACGAATAGCTTTTATCGCTGTTCCCTCCGGCATCAAAAGACTCAGTGCAACTCGCTGATCCGCTTTGCTCGACAAGTTCTCGATCGTAATCTCATAAGTGGCAAGTTCGCCCTTGCGAATGGAGTTGCTAATCGGCCGAATCCCGATGCTCAGACGTTTGGCTGTCGGTTCGTTGAGTGTTAAAGGGGGTTTGTTGAGTGGGCCGTTTGGGTTGTTCCCAGGCATGACTTCTCGGTTTGCCGGCACATTTCCGACGGTAATCAACGAGGTCTTTCGATCACTGATGCCGTCGACAACAACCTCGGCAATGACGTTCGACTCTCCCGCCGCATTTCCAACAAAGGAACCGGACAGGGCGACGCTCCGTCCAGGCGGAAGGCCAGTGCCTTTTTGGCTTGAGCGATATTATCGAGCGGAGCGCTGAAGCGCAGTTTGACCACCAGTCGATGCTTTTCCACTTGGACGTCATCGACTTCCAGGCGCACAAAT
>JANMNR010000341.1:0-12087 GCA_031368325.1 Pirellula sp. | reverse complement strand
CCTCCGTTGCTTTGCCAAACAATGCAAAGCCAGAGCAGTGAAACAGCTCGGGGAAGACATTTAATGCCTCGATCAAGTCCGGATTGAGTTCCAGACTTGCGGCTAGTGCACGCGTTTCGACTTTGTGCCGTTCTGGGATGTGCGGCGACAGTTTTGAATACGCTTTTTCTAAGTCTTCACGAAACCATCGCCCGGTCACAATCGTCTGTGCCGTACCGAAAGCGTACATGACCGAGTCAATGCAGCGAACAGCCTCTTGCTTGAGGAGTTTGCCATGCGCTCGACCAATCTCCTCTGGCGAACCACTTAGAAGTGCAACGCGTTGGCCAGCAACCCAGCGCAATTCTCCATGTTCTACCTGTTTAGCGCGATGGCTCGGAGCGGTGAGCATTGCCGATGGAGCCAGTACCTCCAGCGCGCGGCGCACTCCACGAGCAAGCTGCTTTTCCAATTCACTTCGCGGCAAGTCGTGACGTGACATTCCCGGCCAAGCATCGAAAGCAGTTAAGGCATCCGCACCTTTTGACCATTTCAGGTCAAGCTTTGTGCCATCAATCACGGAGCGAACCACCTGACCATTGGGCTCAAACTGAATGCTCGTACCATCAACAGACCAAGTTTGCTTTTCGCTTGAGTACCGCAACTTGGCGAGCGACATTAGTGCCTCTGCCAGTTCCTCGGCCGTTGAGCTCGCAATCAACTGGGTCCCAAACCGGATGGCTGTGCCGGTACTAACCAATCGGTTCATCACGCCTGCAGGTTTCAGATGGTCTTTGGGGTCCAATTCACCAATCCCAATATAAACCGTTTTGTGTTTCGGAACACAAAACGCTATTCCATCCGACCGTCTCCTAACCCGAACAGCATACTCAGCATGTTCCAGGTCGAGATCGAACGACTCATCATCAAATCGTACCAGCTTGAGCTCGATAGGCTGCGCGGTCCCATCAATCATTGGGTTAGCGTGGCCCGTCAGCGTAAATTGCTCTACCTGTCCACTCAGCAGTTGTAGCCATGGAGCAAGCTGTTTTGTTAATAGAGTTGCATCCTCGGCCTGCGCAGATGTGTTCTGACCAATCGCGGACAACAGAAAAATAATGAACACGCGATTCAGGTACGTTTTCATGATTTGGCTTACTGGAGAGGGAGGTGGGAGCCGTGAGAAAAGTATCATAGCAGGAGCGGGCAGCCGAGAGTGCCAGCCAGTGACCGTCCGCAACAAGTCATCGATGGGCCCCGGATCATCGGCTTAGCCCTCTCTACTCATTTTGGTGAGTTTTGTGCTCTAGTCCAAGTTGGCAACTTCGCCGCGATCCCGCGTACCTATGGCACTCCAAACCGTTGGCGAAATCGAGTCTTGAATGACTTGGATTCGACCATCTGCAAATACGGCTTGGATTAAGCTAGAGTGACGCGAGCTAAAACCGAGTTCGATGTCTTCGATAAACGCTACCGGCCGCTGTCTCCACGCGTTGATCGGAACCGCAGTGGAACCCAGCGCCTCGGACATCTCGCTGGCCCCCATACCCGGGGACCCCACCGACCAATGATCGATGATCTGACCGTTGCCGTCATGATCGGGCCCACTCACGCCGGGTAGAAAAAGTGACTCAGCCACCAACATGGTATTCGATAGACCGTCCAGAAAGTCGCGATGGCGAATTTGACTATTGGTAAAAAGCGAACCATTTTGAAAGGCATCACCGATTTTTGGCCCTGAGCCACTTTCCGTTCCAATCGTTCCCGATGCGCATCCTAAATACGTGCATGGGATGCGTTCCTCGATGATTTGCCCATAAGACTCGGGCGCGGCCGCAGACGGGCATCGAAAGACCGTCAAATAGGTTCGCATGGCGGCGATGTTGGGAGCGAATGTATCCCACGGTTTATCAGCATCCACTGTGTTCCGCAGATTGGATTGCTCGAGAAACGGGAGCAATTGACCGCTCCACATTAGACGATGGCTATTCGGCAAAAAACTTGACGTCTGGGCACCGGATGGAAACTTACCAGCAGCGTCCGCATGCTGGATGGCAGCCAAACCAATCTGCTTCAAATTGTTTGCGCATTGGATTCTCCTGGCAGCCTCGCGTGCAGCTTGAACAGCCGGCAATAGCAATCCCACCAAAACCCCGATGATCGAAATGACGACCAACAGCTCCACAAGCGTAAAGCCGGATCGAAAGTTGATTCCCCTCTGTGTGGAAAAAATGCTTTTAGAGTCAAGCATATTTATCTCCATTAAAATCCCGCCGAACGGTTGCGAAACAGATCATCCTAGCGGAAGGTTACAGCTCAAACCAGCAATTGCCCATGCAAACTTATTTTTGTGGTACTCCGGGTTCGCTTTTCCCATTGGTTGTCAAAATCTGAAAGTGATGAACAGCGGCTGCGAGTGGGTTTTCACTGGTCCATACAATTTTCTTGTCTTTCGTCACTTCGACCATGGATATTCCGCTTTTAGCTGCGTGGCTTCCGATCACGGTGTTTCCGTTTGCTAACCGTTGGGAGCCGCAGGGATCTTGAAACAAACCATTCACATCGTCGTTTGTCACTTTCCATACGACGGCTCCTTGCTGGTCAAATTCGACTACTTTATTGCCATGCGTTAGCGACGCCACCGTGTTTCCGTTATCAAGTCGAATGGCGGTAAAGGGCCAGTTCTCGGCAGCTCGACCTCCCAATTCGCTTAAGTCCGTCTTGAGCACATGGACGACTGAACCGTCCGGCGAATACTCCTTGATCGCAAAGGCGAGCAGATGCGGCACCAAAAAATTTCCGTTGCGCAATTGGCGTGCCATGCGAGTCTGCATATGCGCATTATCCGTTTCTGGCAGAAGCGGAACATCTGCAATGATTTCTCCTTGGGAGTTGATCTCCAGTAGGCGTGGACGAGATCCCAACTCGGTAACAAGTGTGTTTCCGTTGTACAAGCGTTGGGTGGTACCAATCTCGCGATTCACTTTGCTTCGCGCATACGAAAAGACAACCTGCTTTTCTCGCGTTACCTCCTCGACTCGATCGCTATACGCCAAAAGGACATTTCCGTTAGGTAACACGAAGCCATCACGAGACCCGCCAGCATATTCCCAGCTCGTCGCTCCGTCTTCACCGATAATCGCGGTCTTCGCTCCCAATACCAGATAGGAATGCCGAATCGCAATTGGTTCGTCGGCCGGCGCCAACTCGCCTCCCCATATCATACAAGTGACAGCAAAAAACGATCGAATTCTCGAAGAAAACATGCGTGGCTCAAATCGGGAGAAGGCGAATGATATCGACAAAAGGTGATTAAAGTATACGAAGTTATTGTTCCCAAGGGGCCCAATAACATTTTTACGTGACCACCTAAAAGCCGCTAGGGACTTTACAATGGCCACAACGCTTCTGAAAAGCCCCGTCCCTATCCCCACCATGGAGAATCCAACCAATGCGCCGCACACTAACTTTCCTATCTCTCGCAATCGTTTTCTTGACAACACCAATCGACCTGCGAGCTCAGGATGCAACTCGGCCAACTTCAGCGATAGTGCCAGGCGCTCGAGTCGCCATCATCGGTGACTCTATTACAGAACAGAAATTGTACAGCAAGTATATGGAGGCATATCTTCTGGCATGTACAGGAGTACCAGATCTGCGTGTCTTTCAATTTGGCTGGAGCGGTGAGCAAGCTGGCGGTTTTGCAGCTCGAATGGAAAACGACTTGACGGTCTTCAGTCCCACTGTTGCGACTCTTTGCTATGGTATGAACGATGGGTCGTATCAGCCCTACAATGAAGAAATCGGAAAGCGATATGAAACCAATATGCGAAAAGTCCTCGACAAAATGGAGAGCCTGGGCGTCAAATCAATAGTCGTGGGTTCACCTGGCGCTGTCGACACCCATTTCTTCCGCCCAGGCCAAATGATGGGAGACAGGCCATCTCATATTGCCTACAACGACAATCTGATGCATTTGCGAGATATCGACCGTGCGTTGGCAATGGAGAAACGCTACCTGTTCGCCGACGTTCATTCAGCCATGTTCGATGCGATGACCAAAGCCCAGTCGACACTTGGAAAGGAATACGATGTTTGCGGTCGCGACGGATTCCATCCAGGCAACAATGGACAACTCCTGATGGCTTACGCATTCCTCAAAGGTCTCGGTTTAGATGGAAAAATTGGCGAAATCGTTGTCAATCTCGATGGACCGAACTCGGTGACCAGCGGGCACAAAGTGATTGGTAGCTCGGATGGACAGCTGGAACTCGAAAGCTCGCGATGGCCATTCTGCTTTCAAGGGGACGAGAAATCCTCTGGAAGCACTCGAAGTATTTTGCCTTTTACCTCGTTCAACTCAGACCTAAACCAACTTGTCTTGAAAGTAAAAGGACTAGTCAAACCTCACGCAGTCGTAAAATGGGGAAACATCGAGAAAAAGTTTTCTCGAGAACAACTCTCCGCAGGAGTAAATCTCGCAGCCGAGTTCAAAGAGACGCCGTTTGATGCAGCATTTCAAAAACTGCTTGATGCCATCGCGAGTAAGCAGAACTTCGAAACCTACATGATCAAGACAATCATCACCGACTTCCGATCGTTTCCAAAGGAAGTCATCGTAGATGCGGATCTCAAGCAAGCGATGGGTGTCTTTCGCTCGAGCTTGTTATCTAGCCAGCAAAAACTAGATGATATGGTCAAGAAATCGCTAGTCCCCGTAAAGCACACGCTGCAGATTACCCCAGCAAGCTAACCCATGCGGCATTAGGCGGCTCGCGCCGTTCAGCGATTACTCGCGCGATGCTGTTCGTGTGCCGAACATGCACACCAGTGCCGGCAAGACAACCAAATTGCAAGCCAGTCCACCCAACATACTGATCGATGCCGTTGTGCCGAACACGACGGTCGGTAGAAAATGGCTGGTCGACAATGAGCCGAATCCGAGCACCAGCGCAATGGTCGAAAGCAAGATGGCCATGCCAGTCTCAGACTGTGCTTCCGACATGGCGTCGACCCTGCTCAGCCCCAACGCTCGTTCACGTTGAAATCGAATCAAATAGTGAAGCGATGAATCAACGCTCAACCCCATGGATACCGCAGCTATCATCGCAGCTCCCAAATTGACACGCGTGTCGGTCCAACCCAGCCAACCCAGAATGCACAAACTTGGTAATGCGTTCGGTAGTATCGCCAGCAATGCAAGCCAAGGTGCTCTCAAGGCGATCGACATTGCAATCCAGATCCCAACAGTCGCAACGGCAAAGCATCGCCATTGATCGGCTACGACGCTGGAGACGAGTTGTGACAACAACACATAGTAACCGGACACGGTCGCGGTTCGGTTCCCCCCCGTTCCCCATGCGTCCGAACGAACGGCATCGTCCACCGTCCTGCGCACCTCGGCAATGAGTTGCTCCTTTTGAGTCGCTTCGGCTTGTTCACGCGAACGAAGCATGATTCGCAAATAGCGAGCGTTGCCTTCGAAGTCCGTTACGAGCGTACTCACGAAGCTGCCCATGACTTGCTTCATGCCGAGCAGTCTTCCCTCAATGGTGAGTAGCCCAAGACTCGTTGACAACTGGGCCGCTTTGTCCGCGTCCGCAAAACTCATCACCTTGGTTAATCGCAACGGTTCGCCAGGTTCAGAACCTGGCACATTCAATGCCATAAGGCTTTTCTCTAACTCAGCCACCTGATCCAGGTAGACTTGAGTCAGAACTTTCGGTGCCGGCACAACTACGTCCCAAACGCCTGCTCCACCCAATTCGGCTTCGACCGCGCGATAAGCCACGACGAGCGGTGCATCCGATCGGAAGTTCTTGATGAAGTCGGTCTCTACCTTCAATCGGAGCGCCCCCCATCCTGCAACGACGCATACCAGTATCGCAGCAATGGAAACGAAAAAGGGCCTTGCAGTCACCCACCTCAAGATACATAACAAACATCCTCGCAATGGCTCATCTCCTGGAATAGGCGATAACGCAAACGACAACCCAAGTGGTTTTGCGAATTGTCTTGGCGCAACCGGCAACAGTGCCAGCGTGGGAACCAACATGAAAATACCGACCAAAACAACGAGCGAACCCATCGCCATCATCCAACCATAGTCTTGAACCGGACCAACCTTGGCAAACGCCAACGAAGCAAATCCAATCGCATCCGTAATACAAGCCCAAGCGATTGGTCGCCACAGGTGCATCATCGATTGCCTTAACGCTTCTGCGGGTTCCGCACCGGATTTCATTGCCCGCTGGTAGCCGAGCATCCAGTGCATGGTAGTTGCGACACCGATGACCGTCACAATTGATGCGAGCATAGACGACACCATCGTCAAATCCCACGCGAACCACGCGAGCAAGCCGCGGGTTACGATCAACGACCATTGTACAACTGCTATCGAGACGATCGCCCATCGCAACGATCGAAATCCGATCAAGATGAGCAGAGCCAGGCAGATGGTTGAAACAACACTCAACCGCCGCCCGTCTTGTTCAATTTCATCAAACCCTTCTTCCACCATAACCGGTTGTCCTACCAGCATCCCTTTGTCTGCAGCTTGGTCTGACAGCGAATCGGCTATTGTGCGAAGCTTCAAAAGTGTCTCCCTGGTCGTGATCTCGCTCTGCTTCGTCGGTTTCAGCAGACAGGCAATTGCCACGAGCGCCCCGTCTCGACTGTGCGTCTGTCCCTCAAAGATGGTCTTAAAGGAGTTCGCAATCGCCTTGCGATGATCGAGCAATACGTGTTTTTTGGATTGCCCGAGCAGGGGGCCAAACATGGTGAGTGGCTGGTCCAATTGACCAAGCATCTGATCAATCTTGGACAAGTCCATGGCGACCGCTACGCCCGGTGTCGCTTCGATTCGTTCGCGGATGCGCAGGAGTCGCTCCAACCCGCTTCCGTCGCTGGCCCAGAGTTCCTTGTCCCGGTAAGCAAATACGATCAAGTCGGAGATTCCGAACTTGGATTGCAACAACTCAAAGTCGGTTCGCGTGGGATCCTCGGCCGCAAACATGCTCTGAAGCGATCGATCGAATGTAAGTCGCTGCGAAGCCGGCCAAGCCAATGCCAGCATGAACATACTTAGCGAGAACCATATCCAACGCCACCGGATCATTGAAATCAGATTCCAACCGCGAGGCGTCTAGGCGTAAAGAACGAGCGAACATCAATGCATTGCATGCCCGCGCGCCGAGCTGCTTCAACACCGAGATCTGCATCCTCAAAAACAAGGCAGTGTTTGGCATCGGTACCTAGCTGACGGGCTGCCTCCAAAAACACATCTGGTTCGGGCTTGTGTCTGGTGGTGTCCTCGGCAGTAACAATCGCATCAAACCAATCCTGCATCGCGATCTGCTCGAGTTGCTTACGGATAATCGCGCGAAAACCGCCGCTTGCAACCGCAATCGGCTTCACGCCACGATTTTGCCGGACGACATTGACAACCGTCTCGATCGGCACCAATAGTTCGATCCGATTGAGGAATGCTTGTTCCTTTTCATGTGCGACTGCAATCGAATCGATTTCAACTCCCTGTTCGGTCGCCAACATGGAGATGATTCTATCACTCGGGACGCCGCCAAGTGCGTAAAACCTTTCTTCGGGAAATAGAATTCCGTAGCGTTGCATGGTCTCTCGCCAGGCCACAAAGTGGACCGGCATGGAGTCGACTAGAGTTCCGTCGCAGTCAAAAATAATCGCATGGCTATTTCGAACAAGCTCTAATTCTCTAGGATTCAAACTGTTCGCTTTCGGTGATATGCTTCCAAAGATCAACGGCCAATAGCGGGCGAGTAAGCCAACCATCGATCCGATAGCTTTTAGACATTTCCAGGTGTTCCATGGCGTTGAACGATGGAGTTGTCATGAAGATCTTGGTGTCGTCGAGGTTATGGTTAGAGCGTATTGTCCTCACCAAATCCAATTCGTCAAACGCCAGCGGGCTCCCATTGCAAATGACGTAGTCGAATGGCTCATTGGAGGTTAACGCACGCATGGCTGTGTGATGGTTATTTACGTTGCATACTTGGCACCCATGAAATGTACCAAAAGGCAAGGCAACTCCATCAGAATTACTCGGCTCGTTCACAATCAGGATTTGAATAGGCTCTTGCGAACGGTTGGTTCGGTATGTCGTCTGGGGCTCCGAAATGAACTCCGCGGTCGACGCGGAAATTGGAAGTGGCGAATCTGTTAATCCCTTGAGCCAGTCGGAATCGAGGACAGCAAGATCACCTAGTAACGCACCTAAAACTTGATCCGCACCGTTTTCGTCACCCGCAGCACGACGCTGCTGGAATTGATGGAGGCTGGCCTTGATGTCTGCCAGCCGCTGAGCGAATTGCAGGACTGGGAGTTCGCACTCCGGTGCACTAGCATGTTCGTATCGGGCATTTTGGCTCGATGAGCTATCAGTATGGGCTGAAGCGAGCGCAAGTTCTCCTCGCATGATCTCTATGCTTCGAGGGGCTTCGATACCGATTTTGGCAACGCGACCATTCACATCGAGGACACGAACGGTAATTCCGCAGTTTGGAAAGACAATGGACTGATTGACTCGGCGACCTAAGATCAACAAGATTGAGACTCCATTCTTGTGCAGACAGATGTATGTTGGTTAAAAACGCGTCAAATAGTTTAACGCGCAGTGTCGGGCCGGTGGCTTCCACGAAAGAATTCGAATCAAAAATCTGGTTTTGCGGACTTAGCTAGCAAAGAACCCGTGGAGCGGAATCTAAGATCGAACTATGTCACGTGTCGAAAATTGGTAATACCCGTTGCGGCAACGTTGTCGTGAAATATTTTTTTGATTACTAGCAAGGGCAAGGTATGCTGAGCTTATGATAGGCCGAAAACCGTGGGCCAACGCCTTGCGGCGACAAAGTATGAACGCGTCTGGTTCGGTACAACGCGAGAAAAAGCGACGCTCGTTTCACAATGACTTAGGGGAAAACACATGACAGGTTGGGCTATCGTTGGTTGCGGTATGATCGCCAAGTTTCATGCGCGGGCAATAGCCGAGTTAAAGGGCTCGAAACTGGTAGCATGCCATAGTCGATCGCTTGAAAAGGCGACTGAGTTCGCGAGTGCATTTGGCGGAACACCGTATGACGATCTTTCAAAAATGCTCGCAAATCCAGCCGTGGATGTCGTGACGATTTGTACCCCTAGCGGAGGCCATTTGGAACCAGGAGTGGCGGCAGCAAGAGCGGGCAAGCATGTTTTGGTTGAAAAGCCGCTCGAGGTCACCACCGCGAGATGCGACCGATTGATTGCGGCATGTACGAATTCAGGTGTTGAACTTGGAACCATCTTTCCATCCCGATTTCACAAGTCGGCGCAACTTTTGAAGAACGCGGTGGATCAAAATCGTTTCGGCACAGTGTCTATGGCCGCGGCCTACGTCAAATGGTTCCGGACGCAAGCTTATTACGATAGTGGAAAATGGCGAGGAACCTGGAAGCTAGACGGCGGCGGTGCGCTAATGAACCAAGCGATTCATAGTGTGGATTTGTTGCTGTGGCTGATGGGCCCTGTGAAATCCGTGTCGGCGATGACAGCCTTAAGAGCGCATGAACGGATTGAGGTCGAGGATGCCGCAACGGCAATCCTGGAATTCGAATCGGGTGCGCTTGGAACGATCGAAGCTACCACGGCGGCTTATCCGGGAACGCTCAAACGCATTGAAATCGCAGGTTCCATCGGATCCGCCACGCTTCAAGAAGAAGCGATCACCCAGTGGAGTTTCGAAAAGCCGAGCAAAAGTGATTTGAAGATCTTGGAGCAAATGTCTTCTAACACGACAGGCGGAGGCGCAGCCGATCCAACCGCCATTGGTCATCAAGCCCACCGAGACCTATTTGCTAACTTCCTACAGGGCATCAAAAAGGGCCAGCCGTGTTCCATTGATGGTACCGAGGGGCGAAAAAGTGTTGAACTCATCGCTGCAATATACAAATCCGCTAAAAGCGGCAAACGCGTTCGGCTAGAAAAACATGGGGATACCCGCATGGCAAAAAACAAAAGATGACTATTCATTTTTCGAGTAGACGTCCGATAAGCCAAGAAGAAGACAACAAGTAACACGACCCTTACGATTTTCTCGGGGCAAATCGAGTCGAACAATGCTGGGGGCAGCAAGGTTCATTCGCGAGAATTCGTAAGGGTCGTTTTTTTACGCCCTTAGTGGCGAAATTTAAGCTGAAAAAGTTTGATCGCGTCGGCCCACTGGTTCTTAACGTGAAATTAACCATCGCTAACGAGCGTGGTTTGCACTTTGCAGTTATCGCCGACTCGGTGCATTACACTTTATTATCTTACCGGATTTGTTTTCTAATTTTTTGCGTACTCATCTGTCCGAATATTCACGCCGCACGTCTGAGTAGCTACTTCAGTTCCGACCGTTCCAGCCGATCTATTCGAGCGTTCGCAAAACAACTTCGGTCCAACAATCAACTTTTCCGTGACCGAACGATCTTTCCACATCGATAATGCTTTATAGCTATCATTCCGTTGTGTCCACCGTCCCGATTGCGGGCAGCCAATATGCAAAATTCATTCACCCAGAGTGCTTCCAAGTCCGTAGACTTCCCCAATGTTGTTTTGCCATCTGTCGCCGTGCCACAAGCTCAGATCCTTACGGCGTGTGATTTGCCGACTAAGTCCGCAATCCGCGAATTGGAGAACGCCACGAATTTGATTTCGGAGGCCCGGTCGGCAAAGGTTGACGCCCCAACGTTGAGTGTCATCATTCCAGCCTACAATGAGTCCAAGACGATTTTGCGTGTTCTGGAAGCTGTTGAGCAATTGAAGGTCACAAAGCAAATCATTATCGTTGATGACGGTAGCACGGATGGAACACGTGAAATCATTAGCGATTTAAACGGTAGACGCGGAATCGACGTGGTTCTTCATCAGCGAAATTCAGGAAAGGGGGCGGCCATCCAAACCGGGGTTCGGCTCGCCGTCGGCGAAATCGTCATCGTGCAGGATGCCGATCTAGAATATAACCCTCACGACATTTTATCCGTTATCCAGCCTATCTTGGATGGGGAGTCGGACGTAGTGTTTGGTTCTCGCTACTTGGCCAATTGCCACCAAGATCAATCCGCCCTGCATCGATTTGGGAACGCGTTTCTCACCGGCTTCAGCAATTGGATGACGCATCAGCGGCTAACGGATATGGAAACGTGCTACAAAGCTTTTCGACGGGAGCTGATCCAGAGTATCCCGATTGAGCAACAGCGGTTTGGTTTTGAACCAGAAATCACCGCAAAGCTAGCCAAGAAGAAGATCATTATTCGGGAAGTGCCTATCACCTACAAAAGCCGTTCATGGCAGGAAGGCAAAAAGATAGGCGTTAAGGATCTAGTAAGCACTCTCTGGTGTATCGTTCGATATCGGTTTCAACGTTAGGCTGAGCCACCGTTGACCGAACATCCCGTCCTGCTTTTTTGAGGCAAAAGCGTGTGGACAGAAGAATTACGCCTGATGGCCTCGAAGAAATATGGTCGTTGGTTTCTTTTCTCACAACCATGTCTTTTTGAACATTTTCGCCATGTTTCACTCTTTTGCACAAACTGCCGTCCGATTCGTGGCGTGCACCCCGTCCTGCAAACCAACGTTAACTAAACCAAAGTAAGAGTTGATTTTTGGGGAATTTGTTGGTGAATGCACCTTTAGATTGGCTTCGTACTAAGGTTCCTGCGTTGACACCACATATTTGGTTTGTCGCCGATGTCGTTCAGTCCTGGATCGAGTCTTCTCAATATCAAGCCGATAGAACATCTTACCTAACTCGACACTCTTGTAGCACTCGTGCAAACGAGTGTCTCCAGGGAGAACGAGTTATGTGACGCACATGGGTTTTGGACATGATACTCCAGCAAGCATGGGTGGTTTGAATTGCCTAAGTTCATCAACATCCGGGAAATTGTAGAAGAAGAGATTTGCAACAAGAACCAACTTCTTCCCAAGGCGTTTCCCCTAACCGAAAAACTACTACGAAAGCAGGGTAGCCCCTGCGGAATTTTTTATTGTTTACATGGCCCTCGCAGCATTCGATTGACTGCGGTCTTTGACATCGAGACTGCCAGGGTTCTGTTTTAT
>JANMNR010000334.1:0-11075 GCA_031368325.1 Pirellula sp. | reverse complement strand
CAATCGAACTGCTGAAGTTACTAGCTGTCGGCACGTCGTTTACCGGGCGAATGTTGATCGTCACCGTGGTTAACGCAAGAGAATCAATCAGCTCCCCTTCGTTCACATCGATGTTGACGTAGCTGGCGTAAACAAAGGTATCGATTCCAAAGTAGTCCAACGTAGGTTGATAACTAAACGTGCCATTCGAACTAAACGAAAACCCGCCTGCTGCTGCATTCCTCGGTGGCGTTATGAGCCTAGCCAGCAGACTTCGTCCGTCGCCACTGACGTCGTTGGCAAGAACCCCGTCGTCTACAGTAAAGCTAGGGGTGGAGTTTCCGGTCGCATCCGTTGTCACCAAACCGCCAACTTGATCCTCGCTCATGTTGTACGAGTCGGCCACACCAACCGGCGGAACACCCGGAATGATTCTGACCAGGTAATCTTCCACTTCACCGTCCAACGCCAAGCCTGTCGGCAAGGTCTGGCCAGCAGTCGAAGTTCGGAACCGAGCAAAGGAGTTCAATCCCGTCGCTGGAACCGGAGCGGTCGAAGGAACACGAATTTGGAACTGGCGGGTCAACGTTGTCGACGTAAACTCGACACCGTTTAGAACGTTTTCGCCTGGATCAGTCCAATCCCCGTCTGCATTAAAGTCGATCCAACCATCCACAATCCCAGGTTGCGAAAGAGTTAGAGTGACTGTCGTGTCCACGTTGCGATTAAAGACAGGTTTGGCCAACGATTGGAATTGGAATGAAACTCCGTCGTCTCCCAAGTCGCCATCTGCCCTGGGCGTCGGTGCTCCATCTAACTCGGAAGTAATCGTCGCACCCAACCTCAACGAAGTGGCGTTGGAAACGTGCCTTGCGCCGTCGAATGCCAGTGTTGTCGGATAACGGCCCGGAGTCGTGGTTACAGGATCTGGTGTATCACCGAAATCCAACTGAACACCAGGCATCAAGATCGTGAACTGTGTCTCGTTGTTGATGCGATTGCTCTTCAGGAAGTTACCTGCATTATCCGCGATTCCTCGCAGATAGTAGCTTGTCACGTCCGGACTAATGCTGATCGCATTTTCAACATAGAGTGTCGAACCACCTCGGACCTTGGCCTGCAATGTGGAACGTCCTGCAGCAAAGGCACCGTTGATCGATCGCACAATCGAATCTCGCATTTGAAGCCGAGTGAACGACTGATCTTGAACGAAGCTAATCGGAACAGCGCCACCTGGAACACCCGATAAAACGAGGGACGGTGCGTTGTCGATGTTCGTCGTAAACCTAGCCGTGTCCAGCAGTCGCAATCCATTGGCTTGAACCACTGTCGTTAGACCTAATATGGACGACTCGATCGCCGCTTTCATCGCTGCTAGTACATCCGCACGCGAACTTTGATTGTTGTACCGAATTGGAGTACGTGACGGATCCCGCCCATTGCCGATGCTCAAGTTCTCAAACTCAAATGTAACGGAAACCGTTCCATTGTTGATGATGAAATTATCGCCGTCGGCCACACTTCCACGCAGCAAAGTAACCGGCGAGGTCAATACGTTGACCGCCGAATTAGGAAGCAATCCGATATCGATACGACCACCACCCGCGTCACGCGGAACGATTCCTAAATTTGCACTGGCAATCAAAGGAATCAAAGTCGCGACCAAATCGGTCGACGTACTGGCTGGAGTGTACCGAACCGACACGAACCCAGGAGACGTTGGACCGCTGAAGTTCCCATCGAACTCAAACGTAACCGTCCTGTTGTTGGCCGTGATTGTAAATCTCGTGTCGTCGACAACATCGACTCCCCCCCGCACTGGCATTTGCAACAGCAACGTACCGAAAATATCTAGCGTGGTGCTGCTCTGTACGCCTGGTCGACCAAACAAACCGATGGAGCTCGCATTCGCTGTCGAAATCGTATGCTCCGATGTCCCCCCGACAAACACGTTGCCGTCGCCCACATGGTTCGGCTCGAGCCCGAGCCCCGCAAACGCGATTGCGTTCGAGAGCTTTTGTCCGATGTCCGATTGAGTATCCGAAACCGACACAGGAACCCGTATGCTATTGATTCCAACCTGACCGGGATCCGGATTCGTATCGAACTCGAATACTTTTGTGGTCACCACGGAACCTACCGTGCGTGTGATCGAAACGGACTGACCATCCACCAAGGAACGTGACACTCCGACGCTGCGAAGCGTCGAGCCAATGACGTCAAATCGTCCTGCGTTTGGCAAGCCCAGATAGACCTTGTCTCCATCTACAATCTGCGTGGCGAGCGAAAGTCCCGAAGTATCCAAAACCGACTTGATCACGACTGCAACGTCACCAGCAGTACTCGCGTTCGAAATATCGATTCGAATATTGCCTGGCTGAACCGAGCGATCTGAGTCGAATTCGAAGATCAAATTGAGGCGTCCATCGGACAATCCAAACGTTTGGCCATCGGTCACGCCACCTGGTCTAGTACCAAGTGCAGGGACAAGCAATGCGGCCGTCGATTTGGGTTGAGTCAGCGCCGCCGAATCGGTGGTATCTGCATAAGCCCCTAGGACAGATCCGAGGAACACGTTCCCTGAACTGAGAATTCTAGGAACGACGTTCGGAACCACGGCAAGAGCGGATACGATTGCGGTCGCGATATCTTGTTTCGTAGAGAGCGAGGTAAAAGGAACCCGCGTCGTGCCCGCAATCGAATTGAGGTTGTTATCAAACTCAAACGTAAACGATTGGACGCCGTTGTCGATGAGGAATCGATCTCCGTCATTGATTCCACCTGCACCACCACCAGCCAGCGGTACAATCAACTCGACCCCTTGCGGAACCTGCAATCGGTAACCACTGTCGAACTCGAACGTAACGTTGCCTGACGAACTATCCAGCACGGTGAAACTGTCCCCGTCCGTCGTTTGATCACCGGCTTGAGCATCAACTACAAAACGGTCTTTGTTGTTCAGAGTGATATCGTAAACACGATCGTTTTTCCAGATACCAGCCAACGGTGTCAAAACGACTTCGTTTGTGGTGGTATTGTAGGCGAATACATAATCAACTCCCTCAACCAACAACCGCCCATTCTCTGTGATGGTAACCACCGAGCCTGGCAATCGATTCCCACCGTCGCGTCCAATCACCGAGTCGTCGTCAATACCAGTTCCCGCTTGAAGGTTGCCAGTTTCAAACCCATCCTTCAACTGAATACGAAACTCTGGATAAACGCCACTGGTCAGACGCATCACAGAAACGGTCGTGTCGATGTCGACGCTTTGAGCATCGTTATCGACTGGATTGAGCGATACGGCTGTTGGCCCAACGAAGTCTGCTCGATCGATGGCGCCACGATCCTTGAACACATTTCCACCCAAACCACTCGGTGGAGCGATAGTTGGATCGTCTGCTCGCAACTGCCCGCTTTGATCGCGTTCCGGCGAGAGTACCGGCGACGGCGAAATGCCCACTGCCAACTTCACCGCTCGGAACGATTCTCGGTCTGGCAACGAATCGATCGAACTGTCGATCACTTGTGAGCCAGGTGCCGGCAGGTAGTTTCCACCCGCAGCATCGACGAGCAAACGCTCGGTATTTCCGGCTATGAAATTAAAGTCCAAGTTGGTATTCGGAACATTGGTCGGCGTTCCCTGTGCCCCTGGCGACGCTGGTGCTCCTTCAACGACTTGACCTAGGTACGCAAACGCCTGACGCGTCTCAAAGTACTGATAAGTCGAACCGCCTACGACGACGGCGGACGGACGAGCCGTGCCTTGCTGTCCAGCTGTAAACTCCCGAACGATTGGCGTTTGTACATTGAAGAAGACATTGTTTAGCAACGTGGGCGTGGCACCCCCAGAAACCAAAATCCCCGATTCAGGCAGAATCTGATTCAGATTGTTGTTCGCACCCAAATCTTTATCGATGAGGATATTACCGTTACTGATAACCGACGAGGCGTTTCGAATAACGACATACTTTTCGGAGGTACCGTTTCCTAATGAGGTAACTGGCCGACCATTCGTTCCATTGAAGGCAAGCGACATGGTCCTGTCATGGCCAATACCTCGACTGAAGTGACCGCGCCCGTTCGCAACGCCATAGGAGCCATCAAATGGCGATTGGTCATTGTTCGCCCCGCTGTCTCCAATACCACGATAGCGATTCAAGCCAGCTTGAACCTCCGCACCGCGAATGTTACCCGAGTTCAGTCCCAAGTCACCGTGGTTGATAACGGGGACATCGAGTGTTGGCACATGTCCGTTCATGCCACCCAAAGCAATCGCCGAAACAGGTGCCAATGGGCTCGCCGTTCCAAACGCACCGTTATCGATGCTCTGAGCGTTGAGCAAGCCAGCTGCATTGATGGCTCCGGCAATCGCTCTCGCCATGTCGGGGAATCTGTACTCGGGGCCAATGTAAATCGGGACATTCCCAGCAGCGACATTGCCCGATCGGGTGAACTCAAAAGTCCTTCCACGATTGGTTGTACCTGCAAAGTCAGCTACTTGCTCAATCGTAAATGTCTCACCATCAGCGTAAGCAGCTGGGTCTTGCACCGTAATGACATAGCTCTCTGGCTTGAGCACTTTGATGCTGAGATTGTAGTCACCGCTCGTGGCGCCTCGGCGACGATCAGCCAACGACAACGGGTCATAGGTGGTATTTCCAGATGCGCTGATAGCGGCATAGTAGACCCCAGCAGTCGACGCAGTAAAGTCAACGTACGGATCGCGACCTGCAACCAGTTCACCAGGGGCAGCCTGGCTATCCATCGTTGTTGGGTCAAGCCCAATCGAGACAGCTTGCGCTCGTCCTTTGGAATCGAAAATCTTTAGCGCCGAATCTAGGGTTCCGGTGATCGCCGTATCGACATCGATCAAAACCCGTTCACCGACCTCCAAATAGAACTTGTACAAATCGACATCGGACGAGCCGGTCGACAGTGGATCGGGAGACAATGTGCCGTCGACAACGTACGGAGCTGTATTCGTTCCGGTCCCCTGCCAAGTTTCCGTCGCACCAGCAATGGTATTGTTGGTAACTGTATCCACTTGCTGAGCATTGAACGAGGCGCGTCCATCGTTGCCAATGATCGTGTTATTAATCGCTCGCAAGAACGGAGCCGCGTTGTACTCTCCAATTCGCTGAATCTGAAGGCCCGTGCCTGCGGACCCAATAAATTGCGGTCCCTGAACGATGATCGATGCGGATGGCAAAACGAATTGCGTTGGATCGGTAGGATTGAATATGATCCCCGCTTGCGGCTCAACCCAAGATTTGAGGTTCTGGGTTGTTCCATTGGTAACCAAAGTGCTACCGAGAATCGCATCTCGTACCGCCTTGACCATTTCATCCGCGGCATAACCAGACGACGTGTTTGGAACCCGCAGGTACGTCTGTCCAGTATCCGACCGATAGTAGATCGGTGTGCGATTTTCACTCCAACCGTTTCCACCCACAACCGCAGTGCCACCACAGGTAGTCGCGGCGCCGGAGATTTCCTCGAACTCAAACTCTCGCTTTTGGCGACCATAGTCAATCGTGATCGTTGAGCCATCGCCGGTATTCGAACCTGAGTGGTCACCGCAAGCGTTATCAGTCTGGCTGTTGTCTTTCGCGCCAGGCGTTGCGGAGATCCGCCAGAATGGCGTTTCTCCCTGCACGTGCAGTCCACCAAGCCCCGACGAATCGAAGACGTTATTGACAACGACCATGCCAGGCGTCACTCCGGCACGCTCTGCGACCGAACCTGAATTCACCGCGAATGGAACCGTATTTAGCACAGGCAACTTGCGAGCATACGCGCCACCCAAAGTCGGCGGAGCGACATAGTTGGGAATAAAGTTGGGTACATTCGTGTACAACGGTTGGGCGGCCCGCCCGTCGGCATAGTACAAATCAGCAGGTGCAGAATAAACCGCGTAGTCCCGCGAGTCAGAAATGGTACTTGAATTGACGACAAACTGTCCCTGGTCACGGGCGACGTTGCGATCACCAAAACCGTTGAACGAGAGAACCCCGTTGGGACCGAGTAGGTTTCCACCACTCAGCACCTCTACATTGCCTACCAAATGGATCAGGCTGTTATTGAGAGCCGAACCAGTCGCAACCCCGTTGCTATTCGCAGCCGTGATATTCAGACGACTCTGCAAAAACATGGTGTTAATGGCATCTCGAACCGACGCTGCCAACTGAGCTGGCGTCGATGTTGCCGAGATAACAATCGGGCTATTGCCGAAGCCGAATGTTCCATCGTACGTGAATTGGAACCGGATGCGATTTGCTCCGTCGCTGATCTCCAAAATACTCTTGTCTGGAATAACCAACCCAGGATTGAAAATAAACGACGTGCTGGACGAACCGCGGTCGTAGCGTTCTTTAGGAATCACCCCGGTGAAAAAACTGAACTGCTGAGGATCCGACTTTCGAATTTCGACTTGGTAATCACCAGCTGTACCGGGACCTGTCGTAATAAACGTCCTCGCACTGGTCGTATTCACTACACGTTCACCACGTGAACGCGTGCCAATAATCACATCGTCGATAAGAGCAGAACCCGTATCGCCGGTGTTACTCGGATTAGCGCCCTGAGTATCGTATCTGAAGACGATTTGTGCCGTCTCTCCCTCAAAGGCTCGCATGTCAAACCTCGCTTGTTCCCATTGTCCCTTCGATCGAACCAAGGTGACAGCTGCAGCTCCAGGAGTGCTGCTCGCAACTAAGGTGTCAGGTCGGCCTTGAATGCGTACATAGGCCTCTAACAGCTCTGAGTTGTCATGCGGAGTAAAGTCATAGGAGAAGTAACCAAATGTCCCGATTTCATTCCTCAGATCGATTGGATTGGAAACGATGTCCCCGACTGCACCAGCAGCCATGGATCGACCGCCAACCGAACGGAAAGCAAGCGCGTTTGAACCCTGATAAAGCCGGGCCTGGCTAGGACCGATGTTTGCAAAATCCCAGAGGTTTTGTCCGGTCCCAACCGCGGAGGCTGGGAACAACACCGGCGTAGACGCGGTACTCGGCGTTCCTTCCAGCGACTCATTCGCTACATAGCGATATGCGTCGATTGGAGAATATCGCGGAGTCCATATCCCCAAGTAGAAATCGTCAAGCAACAGACTCTGAGATCCAATCGTCGGCAAACCATTGATATTGTTAAATTCGATTGTGAACAGATAAGTTATCGCTGGATTTGTAATGACGTTTGTCAAATCCAAATTCAACTTGTTCCAATCCGAGTTACTTGCCGAAAGCTGTGTTCGGAAAATCGGAAACCCAGCACCCACTACGTTGTCGTATAGATTGATGGTCATCGCTTCGACGCCACGTGGGAAGCGATAATTCATCGAAAACTGGATCTGGTCATTGCGATCCCAATTCGTGGGAAGCGTAAAGGTGTTTGACAGTAGTCGCGTAGCTCCAAACCCAGTCTTGTTTGGATCGTTACGATCCCAACCGACTACCTGACGCCCGCCGTGACCGCCCTCCGTCGTAGTAATGTTTCGCCAGTAATAAAACTGGTCAGCGCTCGCATAGCTCGCCGCCAACGCAGCTTGATTAATGAAGCTGGTTAGGATCGGTGTTCGAATCCCCTGATAGGGCAACTGCTCGAATGTATCGTCAAACAGGACGGTATTTCTAGCAATTGCCGTAGGAAGCGAACCGCCGCTTGTAATTCCTAAATCGTAGGTTCCTCTAGGTAGCGAGAGCGTACCAATGTAAGGATCTCGCGTGCCTACCGAACCTCTTGACAAATCGGCGAGATCCGAGCCACGTAACGGACCAGATCTATCGTCGACAATGTTGCTATCGGATCCAACATAAAGCCCTTGAGTCGAAAACAAGTACGCGGTGGAGTCGGGACGATTCAATCCATCTGCATAGTCCACATCAATTGCAATCGGGTAAAGCGTACCGAAACCAGGAGTGCCCAAGTTGGAATCGCCCAGCGTAAACTGGATGATGTTCGGAGCGGCGGCCGTCAACAAGCCTGCAACACTTATCGCACCACGATCCGTCAATTGCAACGTCCCCACTTGAGTGATGCCGTCATTGGGCGTCCCGTCGTACATGCCGGTATTCGCTTCACCCGTCAACGGCGAATGGTAAGGCAATCCAGTCGTGTGAACTCCATTCGTCGCATAACGAATATTGGCAAACTGCACGGTCGAACCAGGAAACTCCTGAGCCTCGCGCATTCGCACCTGCACCGCATAGGAACCATTAGTCAAGCCCGCACCCGAATTCTCAATATTGGTGCTCTTGCTACGGATACGGAAGAAATATGTGCTTTGAGCGCCCGTCACTCCTGGCAACAACAGTCGAACACCCGCATCGCGAGGATTGCTCGTATAGTCATCCTTGAGCGATCCCAAAGCATTACGCCGGGAAACAGGCGTCGCATTCCGCAATAGGGGATTAACGTTGTTTGAGTTAACAAGCGGCGTCGTGAAAATTGGGTCGGCACCCGTTTGCTCGTCAGTACTGTCGTCGCTTCGCACCAGCAAGTCACCATTCGCATTCAGGACCTCGATAATCGTGTCCAATGAAAATCGAGTGCTGTCCACGTCGAACCAAACCTGCGTGCCAGCTGTTCCAACAAAACTATAAACGTCTTGGTCATTCGCATCGCTCAATACGCCGCGAATCGCAAATCCCAACGGCAGATTCTCGTCTGTGGACGATTCGTTCTTTGCCAAGGTCCCCAAAAACTGAGCCGTAACCGCAGAATCGTTTGTGCCTGGAGCAACCGTATCCACGCGTTCAATTTCTAGAATAGCCAGTACATTTCGATCGTTGCTAAACGTATCAAACAAAGTACTGCGCCAATCTCCAGGACGAGGCACCGAAGCGATGCCGTCATTGTTCGTGTCAGTTTGTGGACGACCATCAGGCTGTGTTCCCGCTCCAACCGCGTCGTCTCGCAAGCTCGTGAGTACAACAGGGAATCCTGGCTGGCCAACAATTTGTACCGTTCCACCAACTCGGTCCGGCACACTGCTGTATCGACCGGTCGCCGTGATGCCCGTTCCGCGTTCCTGATCAAAGTTGGAACCCTGTCCCTCGAACTTGATGACCAGCGACTCGTTGATCGCACTTTGTAGTCGTAACCCACCGCTGTGTTCCAAATTCGAAACCGTGATCGAGTCGAACAGAACGTGAACAATGTCCGTATCGTCCCAAACACTTTCGGTCGTCAAAATATTGCGTTGAAGATCCCGAACCGACAATACCGTTTCATCGCGGTTGTTTGTGCTGTAATCCCCTCGAATTTCAAGACCGTTAATGCCATTGTTGAAAAATCGGTTTTCGCGAAACAACGGGCCTTGATTGGTGTCCAATGTCAAATCGCGATCTATGGCTCCCGACTGTCGGCCCGAATCGCCACGCAAGACTGCATCCATCGAATTCGCGTCGATCGTGATTGCCGTGCCAACATTATTTTGGAAAACGTTATCCAGGATGATTGGCTGTGAACCGCGAACGAACAGTGTCGAGCCTCGGCTCGCGTTGTTACCCAAGGGATAGTTTTCGTTGGCCGGACGACCCAACCGATCGATGGGGCCTTGACCGCCAATACCGTTCGAATTGTTTTCGAACGTACTATGTGCGATACGTGCGTCGGCTTGCTGTAGCTCAATCGGACTAAACGACTTGAAAGTACCCTCGATTCGAGACGAGCCCCCAGCATACGCAAATTCCGCGTAGTCCAATTGGAGTGTTGAACCAGGCGAAGCATAGATACCGCTCCAGTCACGAGGCTGTGCGTCACGGGCTGCGTTTAGACCGTTGTTGTTCGTGTCAAACGTGCCACCAATGCCGAACCGATCGTCCTGCTTACTGGTAAATACGACACGATTGCCGTCGACACCCTCCGCCAACAATTGCGCGCTGTGTCCGATTTCGATGCGAGCCCCTTCGAGCTTAATGATCGTACCCGGATCAATTGCCAATGACGCGTCTAGGCGAGGACGAATATTACCAAACGATTCTACCGACAGCGTACCCGGCAGATTCGTGCCGTTATCCAGGAAGTTTGTCGTAGCTGGATCACTAATTTGAGCGATCAACTGGAATGTTCCAGCACCCGTCGAGGAGCTTCGATAAATGCGGCGAGCGGAATAACCGAGCTGCAAAGCTGGCAACAAGGTCAAATTGACCGATCGATTGGCGGTGTTGGTTGTGACCACCGGTGTTGGTGCGGAAACCAATCCCTCACGTCCTGCCTCATCGACCATGACAACGCGATAGGCATACGTTCCACCAACAACCAAGTTCCCGCCGGCAGCGATTTGGGTTTGTACCCCACTCACGTCGGGCCTGTCTCGCAACAAAGTCGCATCGTCATCATTCAGATCCGTCAGGACGGCACCCAAGTCTTCGTATGCCGTTGTAATACCATCAAGTTCTGCGATCAATCGATACGGGCCCGTGCCAGTAGCAAAACTGCGATAAAGTCGGCGATTGACGAACTCGCCACTCACGCTTGGCAAGCCGGTCATGCTGACTGCTGTCTGTCCAAAACTGAGCGTAACACTTTGTGTAGCATCGCTCGGTGGAGTCTCATACCCGTTCTTGTCCACATACGTGAACTTGTAGTTGTAGATACCAGATACCAATGTCCCACCTGTTCGACCTCGGAGCGAAACAAGATTGGATGGCAAGCTCGACTGGTCCAATAGTCCACCGCCGGGATTTCCGGCGATAAGGATATTTTCCGATAGAATGTGAACGACATCGATATCGTCGAATCGACCAGGTACCGTCAGTTGTTTCAGTTCGCCGCCAGCGGGTGTGCCCACGCGGACAAACAAACCGTTGATGGAGTTATTGACCAAAATATTGTCGTGGATCTCTGGCCCCACGCGGATGTAGTCCGGCGTGAAGCTCCCCTTGCGCTGGTACTTGGGTTCGCTAAACAGCGTCTCTTCGAAACTATCTGGTGTAGCGCTGATCGCTGCATCGGAACCAAAAGTAATCTTATTGAACGACAACGATGGACGCATGTCGGCAATTTGGATCGAATTGACCGTTTGCTGGATCGTGTCAACCACGACCGCACTCGAACCACCATAGCGAATATCCGCGTGATTGACG
>JANMNR010000324.1:0-6425 GCA_031368325.1 Pirellula sp. | reverse complement strand
CGTTTTTGGTGGAGCGCGATTGATTTCGTCGGCTAAGATAATGTTCGAGAAAATAGGGCCTTTGATAAACTGAAATTCGCGGCGGCCTTCTTGCGTTTCTTGCAAGATATCGGTGCCCGTGATATCCATCGGCATCAGGTCTGGGGTGAATTGGATGCGGCTGAACCCAAGCGACATGGTTTCCGCGATCTTGCTGACCAGCAAAGTCTTTGCGAGGCCTGGAACACCCATTAGCAACGCATGTCGGCGTGCAAACAAACAGATGGCCAACTGCTCGATCACCGCTTTTTGCCCAACAATGACCTTCCCAAGTTCTGCAGCAAATTGGAAATACGCAGTTCGCAATTTGTCGATCGCTTGAACGTCATGATCCGGAAGTGAAGGGGCGGGAGCGGTTCCAGACGTTGCAGAATGATTCATAGGGAACGATGGTGTGAAGGGGCAAAAAAAAACTACCATCTGGTTTAGACCAACCGAAGGAGGAATGCAATAGGCCACATCGCATTCACCCAGCCGAAGAATCAAAAAAACTGATTCCGCTTGTTTTTCACTGCTATCGATCGCTTGAAAAAAGCGCAAAGCGATTGCAATGAATCGCCTATCCACCACTCCGATTCGAAATCACCGATGAGCCCTTTACTCCAACGCTGTGAAGCTTTTTTCTCGGTGTTTTCGCTACCGCTGGCTTTACGCCAGCGGGGCGATAATTGGCAGCTACTTTCAGCCCATGAGAGCTGGGCTCTCCTCCGGTTTCATACCGGAGGAAGCAGCGTTTCGCCCGGCCAAACGTAGCTTCCACTGAGTAAACTCAATGGAGAGCTGGAACAGAATAACCACGACTGTAGCTGCCAATTGTTGCCTCCGTCGGGGCGAGCCCGTACGAAAGGCTTTTTCCCAATGGGGTGCCATTTCATGGGGTGCCATTTCATTGATAAGAATGCTTCACAGCGTTGCCTTTACTCCTGTGCCTTTTTCTTGCCTTCGCTTGTTATTTTATCGATAGCTGGCGTTAACTCCGCTGACTTCTCCTTGTATTCTTTGCTTTGACTATCGAAGAATTTCATGGTCGCCTCGAAACTCAAAACTTCAGCTCCCGCTTTCGGATATGGACAAGCCAAACTTCCGTAACACGAGGCGGGCACAGCGATACCGTCAAGTTCCGTCCATTTTGTGGACACAAACGACACAGATTTACAATCCTTCCGCTGAGGAAGCCCATTGTCGATTTTGAAACCGTTTGGCACCATAAAGAACTCAAATCGTATTGGAAGACCGTTCTTCGACGCAACGTGATGAAAGGCTAAACTTTTCCCATCCGCATCTGCATCCAGCCAAATAGACTCAACGATGCCGTTGCTCTCACTGGTTGCGACACACTCCGTTAAAACACCGAAGAACGCCTCACCACCGTCGCAAGGATGCATGGTACTTAGGCACGCTGGATGAAAAAACGGAATTGCCAATGGATTGGGCACGAGACATGATGAAAGTCGATAACGAGAATCCTGCGAATCAAGATGCACTTTCTGGTCGTCACGGTTGTAACTCTTTCCGTCAATGAGCAAACGCTCATATTCACAATTGATAAATAAGCCTTTAGACTTGTCTCGTGCCGCTCGGTCATCCGCCAGCACAGTGTTTTTCCATTCGCTAGAGCTCCAAATCGCGCCTTCCGCAGATTGGAAGAACTTAAATCTACCAACACTTGAAAAGAGCCTTTCCGAATCAGCAGCCGATTCGAACTTTAAGCTCCAGTCGCACAGACAATCTCTAAGTCCCAAGTCCAAATCTTGGACAAGGGACCTCAACTCCTTAGTAACTTTTTCTTTTAAGCCAACATCCGTCAAGCTATACTCTTGCCACCCATTTTGACCGTTTGCACAGCAACACAACAAGTTCGCTATCATCACGAGAAACACTGCACTCTTTAAGTAGTTCATTGAGGATCTCCCGGACCATCACATGGAGGAAGTGGCTGACCTTGCTCATCCTTACAAACCACGTATCGAGGGATTCCAATCGAATTTCCCGATTCTTCACTTGTGCAGTAACTCCCGGCGGGCAAGTTGACTCTAGGCGGCATCGGCAAACAGCCTACACAGTGATATTCCTGCTTACACCAGAACGGTTGGTCAGAAAGCTCCCTCAACATCTCCCCTTGGGCTGGCGGTGTCGGAAGCTTGTACTTTGATCGAGCCGTATCCCAGTCAATCGCCGAGGCGTGCACGGAATAACGTGTCAGTTCCTTGCTTAATGGACAAGCATCAGACACGCAAAGAGTATTTGCGCACGGATACGACGGAGGTGGCGACCAAGCTCCATGTAATTGAAAACAAGACGTCGACCCAAAAGGAATCAGGCATGTGCACGCTTGAAGAAGTGGCGGCGGCTCTCCAGAACCTTGAGCCCAGCATGTCGTAGACGTACTACCCAATAGCAAACAAAGCAAAACGAAGCAAACTCGCATCATTTCTCTCCACATCAGTTTTGAGGATCAAACACAACCACTACCGTTTTCGCGACGAATCCGGCCTTATGCATAACAGTGACAGAGCAAGACTCTATGCTTTCACCTGACTTGAACTCATCCCATTCACTTTTCGTTCCGCTTAAAGTCACCATCACTACGCGCTCTCCTCTTTTCTTTGAGTTCGCTAACTGCAGAGGCATTTTCCTGTTATTGTGCTGCAGGAATGACTGCTCAATCTCCATTTCACCTGCCGAAGCGTACATCAAATAAACTGGTAGCGACAAACCATCCTCAGAAATCGTTACTCGGGGCCGAGCAGGCCCGATTTTTACTCGATCGCTGTACTCGACAGTGATAAGCTCGTCAACAATCCTTGGTAACCCCGTTGCGATCTCAACCATTTCTACGCGAACGCTGACTTGCTCTGATGTACAGTCATCGTGAGGAGATGGTGAGAAATCAACCGCTACGCTGAAGCCCGCCTTCGTCTCGTCAGTTTTCAATATCTTAAATGGGTCGCCAACCAAAATCTTTCCAACGCGATGATGCAAACTATTCGATGAGATTTCAAGATCCAAAATGTGCTTCGGCTCTCGACTCTTAACAACAAAACGCGTGGGCGCAATTCCGGCCAAGCTTTTGCTTTCCGCAACCATTACAACGCTGAATCGCAGGCCGCTTTGAAGGTCTATGCACTTTAACGCGGTTTCAAACTTTCTTGCAGTCGGCGGCAATACAACTGTGCTATCGAACACAATCTTGCCGTCCGGCTCTGCGGACAAACGCTCCGTTGAAATCTTAGTGCAGCCGCAGGTGGGTTGAATTTGCACATCGAAACGTGCGCCAGTTTTGTTAACCAACTCCAACTCAACGTTTAGGACAGAACCTGCAACATGACTACCTAGATCTAAAAGTAGCGTTTCATTCGACAAAAATAGTTCCGCTTTCGATGTAATCTTTCTATCGGGAAGTGGAATTGCAATTGCTTCGATGTCATCTTCGCCTGCGGACGCTTGGCAGACAAAAAAAACAGTGGCGAAAAGAAATATCTTCACCGTCGCGAAATTATGAAGAAATTCGGCAAGGCGTGTTGGCGTGTTGGCGTGTTGGCGTGTTGGCGTGTTGGCGTGTTGGCATGTTGGCGTGTTGGCATGGCTCAATCCTTAGAAAGCTACCGTTTCCCGAACATTTAGAAAGTTACCATTGAGATACTTACGCGTCAAATGATTTGTCAATAGATCCAAAATACTACAACGGCGAGGGATGAGCGCTTCTGCAGGATTACGACAAAGCCTATTTCACAACAAAGTTCACCATTCTTCCGGGTACGACAATCGCTTTGACGATCTGCTTACCATCCAGCCACTCAGCAAGCTTCTCGTGGCCGCGGGCTGCTTGTTCTATTTGTTCCGCGGTGCTATCCGCTGGCACAATGAGTTTGGCACGCAGCTTGCCATTGATCTGCAACGGCACTTCGATCTCACTCGCACGTGCCAAAGACTCGTCAAAAATCGGCCAAGAGTGCTTTGCCAGTGTCTGCCTGTTGCCAAGCGCTTGCCATAGCTCCTCCGACATGTGCGGCGCATAAGGGGAAAGCAACAGCACCAACGACTCCATCCCCTGCCGGGGCCTAACCGTTTCTTTGGTAAAGAAGTTGACGAACTCCATCATGCGCGCAATGGCTGTGTTAAAGCTTAGGGCCTCGATGTCGCGTGTGACCGCCATGATCGTGCTATGAATAACACGGTTCTGTTCGGCAGTCGGTGCAACATCTTGAACCGAGTCAACCAATCGATTGTCCTCTGAATGCGTGTCGATCATCAGTCGCCATACGCGATCCAGGAAATTGCGCACGCCATTGACTCCGGTCGTGCTCCATGGCTTAGTCGCTTCCAACGGCCCCATAAACATCTCGTACAGACGTAGCGAATCCGCTCCATACTCGGCCACCACCGAATCAGGATTGACGACGTTTCCTCGGGCCTTGGACATCTTGTGGGCCCGACTATCGATTCGGATCGCTTGGTCGGCGATCAAAACAAAACTGTCGCCAACTTTCGTTACATCCGAATCATTCACGGAAACCGAATTCAGAACTTCTTTCGTCTTGACATGAACAAAGCCCGTATCGGCCTTTTCTGCATGTACCGTGCTTACCCATTGCCCGCCAACGGTCTGGTAACCCGTGTACTCGACCTCACCAAGGATCATGCCTTGATTGACCAATTTGTGAAAGGGCTCAGCATGGGATACGTACCCGCGATCGAACAGCACCTTGTGCCAGAACCTAGCGTACAAAAGATGCAACACGGCATGCTCGGCCCCGCCGATGTAAAGATCGACCGGCATCCAAGCCTTTTCCTTTTCACGATCCACAAGTGCTGACGCGTTCTTTGGATCGATGAAGCGTAAATAATACCAACAAGACCCAGCCCATTGCGGCATTGTATTGGTCTCTCGCCGGTAGCGTTTGCCGTCGATGGTCACAAACAACCAACTATCGTCTGCCTTGGCTAACGGTGGTTCCGGTCTGCCGTGGGGTTTGTAGTCTTCGAGTTGAGGCAAATCGACTGGTAAATCGGCAGCATCCACGGCGCGAAGGATTCCTGTCGGTTTGCCTGCTGCATCGAGTTCATGCAAGATGGGAAACGGCTCGCCCCAAAAACGCTGGCGGCTAAAGAGCCAGTCTCGCAATTTGTAGTTGATGGCCTGGCGTGCAACTCCGTTGGCGGTCAATTCATTGATGATTTTATCCTTGGCCGACTGCGTGTCCAAACCGTCAAGCGAACCGCTGTTCATTGCCAGTCCGGCACCTGTGAAACACATGTCGCCACTAAGAATCCTATCTTTGTCCGGATCATTTGCAGAAGGCTCAACAACACACTCAATGGGCAGCTGAAAGGCTTTGGCAAACTCAAAATCGCGTTCGTCGTGCGCTGGCACCGCCATGATCGCCCCCGTCCCGTAGCCGATCAAAACGTAGTCGGCGATCCAGATCGGTATGGGTTTGGAGGAGACTGGATTTATGGCATAGGCTCCTGTAAATACCCCAGTCTTTTTCTTGTCGCCGTCGGTCCGGTCCCGATCGCTTTTGAACGCGGCAGCATCGCAGTATCGCTTTACCGCTTCCGCTTGATCCGAAGTCGTGATTCTCTGAACAACAGGATGCTCCGGAGCGACGACCATGTACGTCGCTCCGTACAATGTATCAGGCCGTGTCGTGTAAATTCGGAGCACATCGTCCGGAATGCTATCCGGATAAGGCTGACCGCTACGTTTGGCTTGCCATTTTGGAAAATCAGCCGCCGAAACAATGGGGAAGTCGACTTCGGCTCCGGTACTCCGACCAATCCAATCCGCCTGTAGCTTCTTGATGCCCGGAGTCCAATCGAGTCCCTCTAGGTCGCTAATTAAACGATCACCGTAAGCCGTGATTCGAAGCATCCACTGCCTTAAAGGCATCCTCTGTACCGGGTGATTTCCGCGTTCGCTTTTCCCGTCAATGACCTCTTCGTTTGCCAAAACGGTACCCAATCCAGGACACCAATTCACTAACGCTTCGTCTTGATATGCAAGCCGATTTTTGTCTCGGTAAAGAAATATTGCATCGGCACCTTGGGCGACGATGTCTGGCGGGATTGGCAACTCGGAAATCGGGCGACCTCGCTGTTGCTCGAGATCAAACCAGGTATCGAACAGGAGCAAGAAAATCCACTGGGTCCATCGAAAGTATTCGCGGTCCGTGGTCGCAAGGCAACGATCCCAGTCATACGAAAAGCCGAGCATTTTCAACTGACGCGTGAAGTTCGCTATGTTTTGTTCCGTACTAATACGTGGAGGCGTGTTGGTTCGAATCGCATACTCCTCGGCCGGCAAACCAAACGCATCGTACCCCATCGGATGGAGCACCGACTTGCCGCGCATGCGCCAATAGCGAGACTGGATGTCCGTTGCG
>JANMNR010000296.1:0-15795 GCA_031368325.1 Pirellula sp. | reverse complement strand
CGAGGATCTCCATCAATCCACTTGGACTTTGAAGCCACCGGGTGTTGTTGGCCGAGACGCTTCCTGCCAAGTCTGTATTGACCACCCATCGATCAGTCGTCAGCACTGTCAGTTCTCTCTGAATCACGAGGAGACGCTCATCGTCAAGGACCTTGATTCCATGAATGGGATCTACGTCGACGATGTCAGAGTGAAGCATGCCGTCATGATGCCCGGACAAGTGCTTCAGATCGGTGCCCTGCGGCTTCACGTCGAGTTTACAACAGGTGGTGACCCGATGCCGAAACCAGTTTCCAAACCAAAGGGAAATGTCAACGCCACGCAACCAATGAAGACAGTGAGACCCGAACCAATCCAACCGGCTCTTCTGGAAAAACCCTGGTGGAAGCGTCTCTTTGAATAATGGGCGTTTGTTTGGATTGGTTTTTGGATGTCCGCCACCTGCGTAAACTCATCGGCTGGGTTCTCATCGGCGTCTTGTGTGGGTCTCGCTAAATCCATCGAAACGGTGTTTTGGCTCCGGATACATGGGCCCGCAAAGTTGTTCACGTAATCCAAAACCAAGTATCGAACCCGATACGCGAGCCAACAACTTCAACACTGTCCGATTCGAAATACTCGTCCGAATGTCGGACGGATCGATGAAAGTTGGCTGTCCAAGTTTCCGAATCACTTCCAAAGCCGCCTCAAGATGATCGTGGATGATCCGAAGGGCTAGACCTACAGCAACTGCTCTTTCAGCTTATCCAATCGCTTCGGTGATACGCTAACTCGCGTGCCAAGCTGCTGTGCATAAATCGAAACTCGCAATTCCTCGACTAACCATCGGTACTCGAGCAATGGCCCCGTCGGTTCCAGACGAAGCGTTGTCCCCGCTGGTAACGATTGCATCGTCGCGAGCGACGGTTGGCTAGTGGCGATGCGAGCATGAAAGTCTTTCCAGTAGGAGGCTGCGATCGAATCAGCTGCTAAATCCTTAATAGAGCCAACCGATTTAAGTCGGTCGAGCCGTACTGCGATCGCTTGCAAATATCGAGGAATCTCTCGGACATAACACCAAGGGACATAGTACGAAAGCGAGTCATGAAACAATGCGGTCAGTTGCTCTCGAATCGATCGAACATTCTCTGACCAAGTCGCCGGCGTTTTCTCCAACATGGATCGGACCTTGTGGTTCGCTTCGGCAAACTTCGGCAACCAACGTCCGATTTCCGCTGCCGCCCCTGCGATGCGTTCGATACGTTTAAGCCTGCAGATTTCGAACTCAACCTTGGTTCGGAACACCGGTGCCACTTGTTCACTGGTCCAGTTTGTGTCAATGAATGCAAGCCGAGCGATTAGGTCGCTAACCAGGTCCTTTAATCGATCCCCAGCATAACGATCGGATAGCCACAGCGACGACGTTGTCCACTGAGGTAAAAATTGGATTTGGCTTCGAATCTCGCGTCGCTCTATTTTGCTAAACAACGAAGTCAAGCCCCGACGCAAAAGCTGCTCGGCCAACCCCTCATGATCGATGAGCCCCGTTGCGATCTTTTCTTTAGCGATCAACAACGTCGGGTACATGTTGAGCCGAACTCCGCTTCGCAGTTCCACGACATTCTTGGGCAATACCTCGATGTCCCACGTATCCATGGATGCACGATCCCAATCGTAGGTTACCGGTTTGCCAGTTGATATGGGTACGGCCTGGACGGCTGCAGAACGCTGAGTCTGCTGCAATTCAGTGAGATCGCGACTCGATTGGACCGCGACTCCCTTTTCGTCCACTAACTCGACTCGCATGCGCAGATGTTCAGGAATAGAGCTCAGGTCAAAGTCGCTTTGCTTTACCGACTCGCCAATAAAAGAACTCAACACGTCGCAGAGGGACTTCCAAAACGGAGCCTGCTGGTTTGCCTTGTCCACCATCTTGGGCAACAACTGCTTGACCGTATCCGGGACCGGTACCAATTGTCGTCGCAACTGCTTTGGCAACGACTTAAGCAAGCAAGTCAGCTTCTCCTCTAGAAGCCCTGGCACCAGCCACTCCAATCGCTCATTGTGCAGTTGATGAACAATGGTTTGCGGAACAATAAGGCTAACGCCGTCTGCTTGATCGCCCGGTTCATAAAGATATTTGACCGGCAGTTGACTAACCCCAATTTCAAGCTTGGACGGAAATCGCTCCTGGATTTCATCGCGATCTAGTTCAACGACGATATCGTCCCAAGTCAAATAGGGTGATAGCGAATCCGACTTGGTGTTTCCGTTCGTCGATGGCTTTGGCTGCTGAACCGCCCGGTCCCATTTCTCAAGCGTCACGCGATCGACAACAGAATCAGGTATACGAGCGCGATAGAAGTCCGTTAACAAATAGGGGTCGACAACCAAATCGCGACGCCTGGCCTTGTCGCCAAGCTCTTTGACTGTCTCCAAAAAAGTCTGGTTATGTTGCCAGAAGCGGGCTCGCGAAACAAACTGACCTTCCGCCAGCCCTTGTTCAATCAGGATTTTGCGAGCCAATACAGGATCGATTGGGGCAAGTGGTACGGCGATGCGAGGCGATACCAACATCCCATACAGTGTGCCCCGGCGCATCACGAGCGCACTCCCTTGTTTCTTACTGAAGTGCGGTTCGTCAAAACTATACTTGATCAAATGATGAGCCAATTGCTCGATCCATTCGACTTCGATCTTGGCGATAACACGTGCGTAGCGCTGCGTGGTCTCAATAAACTCGCCCGCCACGATCCATTTCCATCGGCTTTGCTTTAATCCGGAGCCGGGCCAAATGGCCACGTCAAGATTCTGTGCCCCTTTGTATTTCCCCGTATCCTCAAGCATGGCGACACTGGAAAGCAAGCCGCTGAGCAAAGCTCGATGCAACGGTTCGTAACCCTCTGGCATTCCGATGGATGTTGGAGCTTTTGGTTGCTGCTGCTGAGCTTGGGGCAAAAAGCGTTGCTTGTGCTTTGGAACGACTTCCACTGAGTCGGCTGTTAGCTCGGTCAAAACCAGCTTTCGCTTACCGATCGAGAGGTTCAGTTCTTTGCACTGCTCCAGGAGTTGGCGGTGCACATCGGCCCACTCTCGCAATCGAACCAGCGAAAGGAACGAATCACGGCAAGCTTTCTCAAGCCTTGAACGTCCGAGTTCCTCTCGCAACTTCTGATAAAAATCCCATATTCGAACATAACTAAGGAAATCGCTGTTGGGATCGCGGAACTTGAAATGGGCTTCGTCAGCCGCTGTGGCCTTCTCCGGCGGACGAACACGGGGATCTTGTGTCTCGATCGCGGCGGCGATGATGAGTGCATCGTTGAGGCAGCCATTGTTCTCCGCTTCGATGAGTATTCGGCCGACACGAGGATCGACTGGCCAACGGGCAATCTTGCGACCGATCTCCGTAAGGTGACCCGCTTCATCGACAGCGCTCAGCTCTCGCAACACATTCATCCCCTCGCGGACCGATTCAGGCCTCGGCGGATCAAGCCACGGCAACGACTCGATATCATCAATGCCTAGGGACTTAATATGGACAATGGTCGAGGCTAAATCGCTTCGGCGAATCTCGGGCGTTGCGAACGCAGAACGAGATAGAAAATCGGCTTCATCATAAAGTCGGATCGCTATGCCAGGCCCCAGCCGACCGCAACGACCGGAACGTTGGTTGGCGGATGCTTGCGAGATCGGTTCGATGGGTAGTCGCTGCACTTTGCTCTTGGCGGCAAACCGTGAGATCCTCGCCGTACCGGTATCGATCACGTAGCGAATGCCAGGGACTGTCAGGGAACTCTCGGCGACATTGGTGGCCAGGATGATGCGTTGATTGCGATGCGGTTGGAACACCCGCTGCTGCTCGGCTTCGGTAAGTCTTGCGTAGAGCGGCAAAACCTCGATCGAGTTCTGCTGCCCACGGTCCGTCAAATGGCCGCGAAGCTGTTTTGAGGCATCGCGAATGTCGCGTTCGGTGGCAAAAAAGGCCAAGATGTCCCCGCGGCCTTCGCCGAGTAGTTCGTCGATCGCATCGCAAAAGCGTTGCGTCATCGAGTCGAAATCGTAATCGGTGCTCCCTTGGTTTTCCCGAGCGCTCATCGCACCTCGGTATCGAATATCGACAGGGAAACTGCGACCCTCTACCAAAACAATCGGTGCTGGCCCAATCGCGTCGGTGAAGTGATTTGCATACTGCTCGGCGTCGATGGTAGCACTGGTGATCACCACGCGTAAGTCGGGCCGTTTCGGCAATAATCGTTGCAGATACGCCATGAGCAAATCGATATTGAGCGAGCGCTCGTGAGCCTCATCGAGGATGATGCAATCGTAAGCATCAAGGAATCGATCGCGTTGGATTTCCGCGAGGAGCACTCCGTCCGTCATGAGCTTGACGAGGCTGGTCGGTTGTGTTTGGTCGTTGAATCGAACCTTGTAGCCAACGACATCTCCACCCTTGGTCTCCATTTCTTCGGCCAAACGATGGGAGATCGAGCGGGCTGCGATTCGACGAGGTTGGGTATGCCCGATCCAACCGAACTTGCCCAAACCGGCTTCGATGCAGAACTTCGGCAATTGAGTACTCTTGCCGGATCCCGTTTCACCGCACAGGACGAGCACTTGTCGATGCACGAGCAGATCAATGATCTTGTCGCGATACGCGGTGATGGGCAAGTCCGCATCGTACTGGAGCGTGTACCTTGCGGTCTTTCTCGCCTCGAACTGCTCACGCCCTTGGCGAACAGCGGAATTCCATCGCTGCATATCCGCATCTTTGCGGCTGCTGTTGGGAAGCCGGTCGATGCGTTGACGCTGTTCCCTAAGTCGAAAGTAGGACCTTCGAAGCAACTCATCAGCGCGAAGCGTCTCAATTGGGTTGGCACCGGAATCAATCGATTCAGATGGGCCTGATGCGCCCATTCCCGAAGCACTCATGAACGTTCCCAACGGATCGCAAAGATACGAGCAGCCACGATGAAGACAAAGCCACTTGCGGTAAGAACAGCCAGCTCTACTCCGACATCTCGCAGGGGAAGTTCTCGCCAAAAAATCTTGTTGTATCCGTCCAACGCCCACGCGTTGAAAGTCCATAGCCCTGCTTTCTGAATTGTCTCGCTCATCAGGTAGCGAGGCACCATACTTCCGCCAAGAGCGCTCATGGTGAGTATCACAATGGTCGATACCCAGCCCAATTGCATTCTCGATTTGCAGAGCGCCGCGAGCATCAGAGCAAAGCTGGATGCCGCTCCTGCCGTAACGATTGTCATGGCTACAAATCCTTCGATGTGATGTTGCAGATCGATTCCAAAGACGATGGCTCCCCACATGAACATCAACGTCATTTGCGTTGAGCCAATCATGGTGAGGAAGGCCCATTTGCCCAGCAGCAGCTGGTCCATGGTGAGTCGAGTACAAAGCAAACGATCGAGTGTCGAGTTTTCGCGTTCCTCGAGCAATGACCCGCTCGCGGTAGTCGCGCTAAAGAGCAAAAACATAACGGCAATACCAGCTGCGTACATTGCAACGACAGGATTGGTTTTTTCGCCGCCAATGACGTCCACGTTTGAAATGGATGGTGTTTGGGGCACACTCATCGGTGGCGGTGCGTTGTTGACGTAGCTGGCTGGGATAACAGCATTGTTGCTCATCGATTTGGTTTTTGTGATTTCGGCATTGGCAGTCATGACTGCTTTTTGAACAACGGCTGTCAAAACTTGAGAGGCAACCTGATCAAAGGAATCCGTCAGAACCTCAATTTCGGGTGCATCACTTTTTTCTGGACTGGGTTTCGTAAAGACCACAGCAGCGGACACCATTCCGCGACGCACCAGGTCGACAGCAGACTCACGGTTTAGCGATTTTGCGGATCGATCGCTGAGCCGAAGCGACTTTTGTTCTTGTAAGAGAGCAACAGACCGGTCAGAAAGTTCGGAAGGCCATTCATTGCTGATGGCAACTTTGATTTTGGGTGTCGATGAGGAAGAATCTCGTGAACCAAAAATCAAAGCAAAGATACTGAAGAACACCATCGGAACAATGAACGTAAGGAGCAGTTCGGATCGATTGTTGCGAAGCCGACGCCAACTGGTCTGAATGACCGTCCAAATCATAGCGAGCAATCCTATGGTGAGATCTGTATTTTTCGAGTGTGGCAGTGTCGCACCGGCAATTGCAGGTTGTTCTATATGCGGGCAGCATTGTAGCACGCACGCAAGATGCATGGCAATTCCTCTCGCTAGGCCAAAACCAGACACAAACGTCCAGTATTGCACAAATGACTCGCGATCGGTAAACTGGATATACGCATCCACTTTAGTTGAATGCAAGCTTTTACCAAACTCTTTCGAATGTGAGGCGCAGCCATGTCGTCGTGGAAGACTCGATTGTATCTAGCCGGAATCACCCTATTCGGCGTGTCCTGCTGTTGGCATTTTGCAACCGGAAACGGTCCTTCGCCGATCGATGAAAAGGAGACGGCACGAAATCTTAGGCGCGCTCGACGCGAAACCGAGATGCTCGATACGTTGTATAAAACAGCAATCGTTTCAGTGACACAAACGTACGTCGAGAACGATTCCTCGACGGCGGCAATCACAACTTTCCAGCCGGTTCTCAAAGCGATGAAAGATGGGAAATGGCACGAAGTCAGGCTGGTGGATGGTCTTGGCGACCCGATCAATCCCGAAAACTCCCCCAAGGACGATTTCGAAAAGCGAGCCATCAAGGAAATGCTTGCCGGCAAGGAACGAATGGATGCAGTGGAGAGAATCGATGGCAAAGATGTGCTGCGGACGATGACAATCTTGCCAATGGCACTTGAAAAGTGTGTCCTATGTCATGCGAATTACAAGGGGACAAAGATCGTGGGAGGCGTGTCTTATCAAGTACCGCTCAACCGAGATGGCGAGTAAGATCTAGATTATGTTTTCGCAAACCGTGGAATATGCGCTTCGTGCAATAGTGCATTTGGCAAAGTCGCCAGATGCACTCCAGACGACTGCGCAGATTGCAAAGGCCACACAAGTTCCAGGCCCCTATCTATCCAAGGTTTTGCAAACGTTGACCCAGGATGGTTTAGTCACGGTTAGGCGGGGGGTTAGTGGCGGGTATCTGCTTGGCAAACCACCAGAACGACTGACGATTTATGAAGTAGTCCAATGTGTCGATCCCATTCGCCGAATCCACACTTGCCCACTTGAACTGTCTAGTCACCGGAAGCGGCTGTGTTCCTTGCACAAGAAGATGGATAATGCGATGGAAGGCATCGAGACGGTCTTCCGAAACACAACACTGTCTGAACTGATAAACAGTCCAAATCCGAGCGTTCCGCTTTGTAATACCTAGTCTCAGTCGCTCGCGATCAAGTCTTTAGGGCCTCGAGCGTTCAAGCATTTCAACGCTCAGCAGGAAAGCACATCCACGCCTGCACAAATCGCTGTGTCATGAAGCCGCACGATTGATAGAGCCCAATAGCTGGTGTATTCCTAAGATCTACCGCCAACGTCATGCCCTCGATCCCGTGGCATAACGCCCAGTCTCGAACAAAGTTCATCACGACCTTGGACAGGCCTTTGCCTCTCCATTCTGGAACTAAGCCCAAATAGGTCATCTCACAACAATGGACCGCGCCAGGTGTCAGGAACAAGCAGCCGACGCGAGCTTCTTTGCATTTAACCACCCACCATGTATCCGGAACGCCTATTATCGCAGAAGCATATCCAGCCAAAGTGCTGTCGATGTTTCGAAGTCCGTTCAATTCCGGAACATCCTTTGTATCCACATAGGTCCGTTCGACCAGTTGACTCCATTCCGACGGAGAGATCGCATCGTACGGGACAAATTCGAGCTCGCTGTCTTGGACATCTAGTTTGGGAATGGTATCGAGGCCATTGCACTCCATTTGAACCAGTTTTGCGATAGGGCTCATCCCGGCTGCGATCAAGATCTGATCGCGATGTGGGTCGGGCGAAACGAACGCCGTTGCCGGATCGCTTGAGACCCGTGAAGCAATCAAAGGCGAAATCGCTTGGACCATTTCAGCCCCATGATGAAACGCATCATGAAACAAACTTTTCGCGAGCTCTATCAAGTCTAAGCTTCCCACTTCATGATCGCGGGGATCCACTCGAAGATTCCCGACCGAAGCGAGTGCGCCCGGATACAAAACCACATAACCAGCCACGCGCACGCCTGCAACGTCGCGCATCTTTGTCAGAACAGGCGAAACATACCTTGATCGCTGGCACAAATCGACAAGCATTTTGATGTAGGTATCGACGGCGGACTCCTCCTCCGTCGCATGGCACCAGCGAACGCATTCTATCCAATCCATGTTCATCGATCGCATTCCTCTAGCGAAAGGACGATTGTGTTTGGAGTTGGGAGACCAAGGGACGAACAAACGGGGCATTCGAGTTGGCTTCGCTCAACCGAACAAGTAGAAGCACCGGTTGCATTTCGCCTCGATGCGTCTTGGTATGAAAAAAGTGCTCGCCGAGTCCGCGTGACTCCGATGACGGACCGATCACAATCGTGTCACCCTGCTGAATACGTAGGTCGATGGAGAGCGAATTCCAGACAACAGACTCGCGTCGCGTGTCCGCTCGAATGTCAAACTCGCGTGCGACCATTTTCTTTACGAGTTCGCCGTGTTGCATCTCTGGGGCCAGATGGACAGTAGCAGAACCATCGCCATGTGGGGCGGCTTGTATGGCATAGACAAAGTGGGGTGCATCGTACAACTGCCCCTTTGGAGCAACATCATAGAAGTTCACAAATAAGGAGTCGCTAGTAAAGTTTCGAATCGAAAGTTCTTTGCGTACGTTTTCGCGGCATCGCCATAGCTGCGAAAAAGAAGAAACATCGGCCGCAAAGCCCGCTTGTTCTAAAGGGTCTTCTCCGATGCGCTGAACTGTTTGTCGAACCCAATCATCCAATAACGGTGGCGTATGTCCGGAGACCTTGCCCGCTCGCATGCCGTTCATGTCCAACGCGATCCGCAGTTCGGGACGGAGGGCTTGCTCATCGATTTGAGACCAGAGGGCTGGCAAGAGAGCCTCTTGTTGCGGGTTGAGACGCACCAAAATGGTTTCAACGCCAGCGGCGTCACTGGAGGAGCGGGAACTTCCAAACGGTTGAGTTTTATTGATAGCAACGGGCTCTTCCCCGGTGGGCAGCCAACTGGCGCAACCTAGCTGAAACACTAAGCTCACGCACAGAACCATGACTATCGAACGAGCGAACCGTAGGAAACCCATCGGCCTCAATCATCACTTTCGAACGCTAGGAGTGCTGTTAGGTTGAGGAACAGCAGGGTTGTTCGCCGCCCGAACATCGTCCATCGCGGGCGGAGCAAAAACACGATTCTCTACCTTCCAGTCCTTCAATTCGATCGGCATGAATTCCCTCTTGAAGATCGCTTCGTTGATTTTTTGCAGCAACGAAGCGTTCTTGGCGCGATCGCTGAATTGAAATACTTCGCGGTTGTCTTTTAGTACTTCATTGGGTTCGTCAAGGTGTTCAGGATTGTACTTGATGAGCATAACAGGCAAAAACATTTCGCGGTCCAGGAAGATTTGGACGTGGTGGTAATTCACCGCATCCGCTTGAAACTTGGGATGCGCTTCGATCAAGAAGAGGTCCTCTCGCGGCCTTCCCTGAGCGTCTTTGGGAGACGGCAATAATCGCACCCAATAACGAGCTTTGATCTTCTCCGCCTTGACTCCAAACATGAATGGCATCGGGGACTCGAGAATTCCGGCCCCTTTTAACTCGGGGGGCATTGTGAATCGTGTGCATTTCTTTTCGGTGCGGTCGTACTCGTATACGTTCTCACCATCGCAAAGCCACCATTCTCCGAAATTCCCATCGAAGCTTTTGTATTCAGGCTGATTCTTTGCGTCGAGCACGCCGCTTAATTTTAGAAGCAAGTCGATTTTGAACATGCCCTTGTCAGGTGCCATGTATTTGAGTTCACCCGATGCCGTGGTCACGTTAACATCACGAATATTCCTACCCAATTGCTGCGCTAACCCAGCAACAAAGTTGTCGGACGAGTTGTACTGCCATCGTATAAATTTGCATGAATAGCGCTCGATGTCGGCAGTCGATCTTTCCCAGTAGCTTAGGATCTTATCTAAGTCTGCTTGTTCCTGTGGCGAAGGAGGATTCTTGGCAAAAGGATCGATCGTAACGACTTCTTGTCCGCTTCCTGTCCTTGGTATCTGATTGGAAACTGGACGTTGGTTCAAACCTGGATTTAGGGCGGGGTTGCCTTGTGCTCCGAATCCTTGAGTTTGTCCTTGAACAGCTCCCTGCACCGGAGCCACTCGCCCTGGATTGGGATTGGCAACGCCGTTTTGAGCAGCCCCGTTTTGGACTCCTCCCAGCTGACCCGCGCCTGGCTGGTTACCGGGCCGTTGCTGATTGATGGGCGGCGCAGTCCGATTTCCATTTCCGTAACCTGACGTCGGCGGTGCGACTCCTTGGCCTAACGCCAGGGTGCCAAGTCCCATCATCCAAGCAGTGCCTACAAAGCGTATTGTGGAGGTCTTATGAAGCCGCATTCCCAAAATATTCATATTCTTCGTCCGTGATATTGCCGAATTTTGAGTCGCCCGTCCATGGGCTTGATTCGAAGCTTGGAGCCCGCCGATGGGGCAAGATTCGTATCGCTGGGCACCATAGCATCTCTCCCAGAAACTACCTAGAGCGAATTTGCCGGTTGTGACGCCTCGATTTGGTCGCACTTAACGCAGGATTTGCCAGAAACTTAGCTATCAATTCGGCACTGACCTAGGGTTCCCTCGTGAGTTCTCCCTCTCCCAAAAACAAGAGCCACTGAACTGCATTCCGCTTTGAACTCGAATCGCAGCAAGATTGGCCGCCTGTTCCGCCGTTCCTCAGCCTTCATTTCCATGACAACACTCGCCCCCGTATTCAGTCCATCGTTTACGCCGCTGATGATGGTGCTGCACGGTCCCAAGGCAATACCCCAACGCGAACTCGCGTCGCTGCATTTGATCAATGGCGAGCTCTTCTCAGGTGCCGAACGCGTTCAGCAGTTGCTCGGCAATCGTTTGCCGGACTTTGGTGTGGCTGCGAATTTCGCATGCCTTAAGCCAGGGAAATTTCCAGAGTTATGCGGTCTGGATAGCAACCGAGTTCGCTCGATCGGCATGAAAAGCCGTTTTGACTTGAGCATCGTCCAGCGGATCGCGGACTACGCCCACCAGACCCAATCGGATGTTCTTCACGCACACACACCTAGGACTGCGATGATCGCTAGCTTCGTAGCCAAACGATGCAGCCTACCATGGGTCTACCACGTCCATTCACCGACCGCGCGAGACTCCACCCGAGGACTCGTCAATCGAGTGAATGATTGGGTCGAAGCGTATTCACTGCGGAATGCCGACCATATCATCACGGTCTCGAAATCGCTTCGGCGTGAAATGCTCTCGCGTGGATACTCCCGTCACAAGATCACCGCCGTAGCTAATGGCGTCGCAGAACAACCACCCATCGATCCTGCCGAACGAATCAACCAAACCCATTGGAAACTGGGAATGGTCGCCCTCGTGCGTCCACGAAAAGGAATCGAAGTCTTGCTTGAGGCGATCGCGAAACTCAATCAAGATCGGAAAAGAATCTCACTCGATGTAATCGGCGGATTTGAAACCGCCGATTACGAATCAAGAATTCGTGCGCTCATCCAGCAGTTGAACCTTGAGGGGATTGTCAAGCTTCGAGGCTTTACCAAGGATGTGCCGGCCATCATGCGAACCCTGGATGCAATGGTCCTACCGAGCCTGTTCGGCGAAGGCATGCCCATGGTGGTCCTGGAGGCTTTGGCTTGCGGGGTACCGGTCATCGCCACTCGCGTTGAAGGCACACCAGAAGTGATTCGGCATGGGCAGGAAGGGTTGCTTGCGCATCCTCAGGATTCAGATTCGCTTTCGCAAGCGATTCAGGTCTTCATCTCAGACCGTTCCGTTTGGTGTCGCATGAGCCAATCCGCGGTACAACGACATCGGCAAGGTTTCTCTGACGTCAAGATGGCGGAACAAACGGCCCGTGTCTATCGAAAACTAGTCTAGTCTGGCCCCGATGGATGGGCCGAGCGAACTGAGGGGAGGGCATTTGGCAACGGCAACTCGATAAGAAACGAGCTGCCTCCCGCAGCGCGGGCTTGATAGCGAAGCGTCCCCCCGTGGTCTTCTATTATCTGGTGGCTAATGGCTAGCCCCATCCCAAGTCCAGTTGACTTGGTGGTAAAGAATGCATCAAACAAACGCTCCTGCTGCTCTGCATCGACTCCGCATCCCGAATCATGCACTGCAATTCTAATCCGATTTTCAATAAGACTGATTTCAATCGTTGCTGTCTTGTCGGACGCTTGCTGGTCCACCATCGCCTCTAATGCGTTCAGCACGAGGTTGACTAAAACCTGTTGCAACCCCACGGGATCGCCAGATGCTATGACATTCTTATCCGTGTCAACAATTTTGATCACCATTCCACGCCGCCTAGCCTCACCCCGGAGCATGGCGGCGGTGTCGGAGACCAACTCGGACACACTGATCCTTTGCGGTTGGTGCTTGGCAGTCGAGACGAACTCCCGCGTTCTACGAATGATCTTAGCTGCTCGCGTCACTTCACTGGCGAGTTTGGAGATGACATGTTCCGCGGCCTCTGCGACGGGTGATGACGCAAGTATCTTGCTCAAGCTCGCGACGTAGTTTTGGATTGCGTTGAGCGGTTGATTGAGTTCGTGTGCCAACTCACCCGACAAACGTCCCATGACACTTACCCTGGAAAAATGGGAGACCTGCGCCCGTTTCTCCTCCAGTAACTCCTCGGCATACTGACGATTCTCAATTTCACTTACCAATGAATCATTGGCACTCAGGAGTTCTTGGGTCCGTTCGTCAACACGCTGCTCAAGTAAGATGTTGGACTGTTGCAACTCAATCTCTGCATTGCGTCGATCCGTTATGTCGATCGTATGCCCTGCGACCCCCGAAAAATTGCCTTCGATCGAATGGATCGGTTGGCAATTGCTAAGCATCCAACGCCAATCCCCAAGTCGACCTTTCATGCGAAACTCATGTATGGCTGATGTGCTTTCGCCATGGAGGATCGAGTTGATGCACACACTCGCTTCCTGCAAATCGTCGTGATGAATAAAATCCTCCCATCGGTGGCCAAGAATATCTTCGACCGGTAAGCCAGATACCGTTTCAAAATAATCACTCGCAAAGACCACTTTTCCTTCGGGGGAAAGTTGCCAAATAATGGCGGGAACCGAGCTGGTCAGGTCCCGCATCAGATTGGCTTTCTCTCTCAACTCTCTTTGCACCGCTAACCTAAAGGTGAGATCGACCATACTACCTATGTAGGACACGGTGTTGTTGTGTGTGTCAGAAACGCGGCTGAGAGAGAGTTCAACCGTGCGTGTTTCTTGTGTCTTCAGCCTACAATCGATCCGGTCGCCACCTGGCTGCGAGTCTGCATTGACTTTCAAATGCTCAACTAACGGTTGCTGATCGTCGCACACAAAATCGGTCCATTGTGTTCCAATAACCTCCTCGGAACGCGAGCCGGTAATACGTTCCCATTCCGGATTTACATACGACAATTCGTGTTTTGGATTGCATTCGAAAATCCCGACCGGGCATGTCTGCGCTAGAGTGGTAATCCTCTTTTGGTTCTGTTCAACCAACAAGAATGCCTGTTTGATATTGGAGATGTTCGTATAGCATGTAATGATGCCAACGTTAACTCCGGCCGCATCGCGGATCGGATTCCTTGAAACCAAAAGCGTTCGCTGTTCGTCGCCGAAGTCCCACGTTTCTTCACCGGATTCAGCTAGTCCGCTCGAAATAACACGATGATCTCGTTCACGAATCGTCTTCGCCAGATGCTTTGGTAGCATTTCATAGGAATTGCGTCCTGGCAAATCGTCGACCGAACACTTATGAAACTCAGCAACCCTCTGACTGCCGATCAGGATGACGCCATCGCAATCCTTGATCAAGATCGCTTCACTCGAGGAAGTCAGCGCGATTGCGAGCAACTCTTTTGTCAGTCGAATCTGTGGTTGTCGTTTGATTTCGTTTTTAGGCACTGCGATGCCTTTCTCTACCAATCGAATCGAGGGCTGCAAAAAACTGGGGCCCAGAATCAACGTAACGGCGAGACCCAACCGGTGACGCAAACCGAAGGGCTTGCGCCCTACCACCGTCTTTTCGCATCAAGACTATTTCAAATAGGCCAACGTTAGCAACACGTATCCAGTTACCAAGTTTGCGTCTCCCTCCATCCATCGCGCATCCGGATTCGTCCACGATCCGTTTTCGTGCTGAGTCGACTTTAGTTGAGCGAGTAATTCCGACTTCCAATCGCGTGGCCCGTCTTTCGTGTTGAAGTCCTTTTCCCCCAAGGCATCGAGAGCCTTGGCCATGGTGTGCTGGTAATAGTATAAGCCAGAACTTCCCATTCCTGGATTGGTTGACACAGAATAGTTGTTGAACAAGAATTTTTTTGCAGCTTTCACTCGGAAGTCCTCTTTGTCAACGCCAGCAAAGACCATGCTCTTTAAACCAGCGTAAGTCATGGAGGCATAGGAACGCAGTCCACCGTTCTCCTCTTTTCCTGCCATCGAATCGCCACCGGACGCTGGCGTGTAATAGAATCCTCCGTCGTTGATTTTGGTTGCAAACTCCGTTCGGTTGTGCGCAGACTCCAAATTTTGACATCGGGACACAAAGGCAAGCGCTCGCTGAATGGCTTCGTCACCTTCCTTGACTCCGGCACTTCGAAGTGCATCGATCAAAAACGCAGTATTGGACAGATCAGGCCGCGACTTGCTTCCATATCCAGCCCCTCCGTACGTCACGTCGTCCGACTTGATTCCCTCGCCCTCGTCCCATTGTTGTTTCTTGACAAATTGCTCGGCACACTTAAGCAGGTCGGTGTATTGGCCATCTTGGTTGGCCTTCGAAAAAGCCATGATAGCCAAGCACGTTTCGTAATTGGCGTGTGTGGACTTGGGGGCGTAGATGCCGCCATCTTCATGACGCGTGCTTTCCAAGTATTTCAGTGCTTTGGCGACAATGGGTTTGTCGGCAGGGCTATCTACGGCCAGCATTCCGGCGACGACCAGACCGGTTATACCGGGGCCCGTCTTACTACTAAACGAACCATCCTCTGCTTGGCTGGAGCTGAGATACGACATTGCTTTTTCGATCATACTCCGCCGCAGAGCCGAAGCATCTTGTGCGTAGACTGGCGTTAAAAAGCTGAGAAGAGGTATGGCGAAAACCAGGGCCAAAGAGATCGCTTGTTTCATGATTCGACTCGCAAAGTGTTCGTGATCGGAATACATCTCATCATAGAGTAGGGAAGCATAACGACCATGCCAGAGGCTGCACAATTTTTGTCCGGTGAGCTTTGCTTTTTGCGATTCAATGCCTATCGTTGATGTAAGCGATCCCATTCGGCCAAAGCATCTCGTATCGGCCAACAGAAACCGATTTTCGGGAAGTTTTTGTAGCGATCGAATTTAACTCAATTACTATTGATACGGGAACCGATGATTTGTTATTAGGTATTTCGAATGAATTCGGCCCACGCTAACAAGCTTGGCACATGTCGTTGGTTCGAATTCCTTTACGTTTTCGTTTCCGATCGAAATCGGTCTGGGTTCTATCTTTACATGAGGTGGTTGCTTGCAGAATCGTCGATGTAACGCGGAAACTCTCCTGCCCTCTTGGTTCGTTCGCTAACTGGACCGCACACTTTCGTTAGCGATTGACC
>JANMNR010000254.1:0-15674 GCA_031368325.1 Pirellula sp. | reverse complement strand
CGTACTGCCAACGATCGAAGGCAGCAGCGCCAGCGGAGCGATTATCAAGGTCGCAGGCCTTACGGGGCGCATCCGAGGTATGAAGTTCAAACGACCCGACGGTAGAACAGTGCGTCCAAGTCTTGTGGTACTGGATGACCCGCAAACGGATGAGAGTGCTCGTTCGCTTTCGCAATGCGCGAATCGCGAAAGTATCCTCGCCGGTGCAGTGCTTGGCTTAGCTGGTCCTGGCAAGAAGATCTCTGGCATCATGCCCTGCACGGTTATTCGCCCGGGTGACATGGCAGACAATATCCTCGACAGAAATCGACACCCGGAGTGGAATGGCGAACGTACCAAGATGGTCTATGCGTTTCCCAAGAATGAATTGTTATGGGAACGCTATGCCGAGATCCGCGCCGAAGGGATGCGTGGCGGTGATGGAGGTGAAGCGGCGACCGAGTTCTATCGTCAGAACCAAGCCGCGATGGATGACGGGGCCGTAGTCGCTTGGCAGGAGCGATTCAACTACGACGAACTCTCCGCGATCCAGCACGCGATGAATCTCAAGTTGCAAGACGAGGCAGCGTTCTTCGCCGAGTATCAGAACCAACCTCTACCAGCAGAAACGGTGGTTGATGGGATGCTCAAGCCAGAAGAGGTGTCGACCAAGATCAACCGCATGGATCGTGGCTTGGTTTCGATTGGCGCGAATCATCTCACCGCCTTCATCGACGTCCAGCAGAAACTACTGTTCTATGTGGTCGCAGCATGGGAGGACGACTTCACCGGATATGTGATTGACTACGGTTGTTACCCCGACCAGCAGCGTCCGTATTTCACGCTACGCGAAGCACGCCAGACGTTGAGCTCCGAAGCGACTGGAACCGGACTCGAGGGATCGATCTATGCCGGCCTCGAATCGCTAACTTCAAAACTACTCGATCGCGAATGGCAGCGAGATGACGGCGCTGCGATGCGCATCGGTCGATGTCTAATCGATGCCAACTGGGGCCAATCGACAGATGTGGTCTACCAGTTCTGCCGACAGTCGAAGCACGCCGCTGTGATCATCCCCAGCCACGGTCGTTTCGTTGGCGCGTCGAGTTTGCCATTCAGTGAGTATCGTCGCCGGCCAGGTGATCGCGTAGGACTCAACTGGCGTATCCCGAACGTTCATGGCAAGCGCGCAATCCGTCACGTGGTCTACGATACCAACTGGTGGAAGTCGTTTATCAATGCTCGCCTTCGTGTCTCTATGGGCGATCGCGGCTGCCTGTCGCTCTTTGGCACAAACGCCGAAACGCATCGTATGTTCGCCGAGCATTTAACCTCAGAGTACTTCATCAAGACCGAGGCCCGCGGTCGGAACGTTGATGAATGGAAGCAGCGACCGGAGCAGCCGGACAACCACTGGTTCGACTGCCTTGTGGGTTCCGCAGTTGCGGCATCGATGCAAGGCTGCATTCTTCTTGGAACCGACGCTATCGCGAAAACGCAACCTGGCCGCGTCAGTTTCAAAGACATGCAGAACAGGAAACGAATGTGATTACGCGAGCTAAGGCGAATAGATCGTTACCCTGCCGAATGTGGTGGAAAGCAAGGCTGAGAAAAGTCGTTAGCTTCGAGACTTCATACTGAATTCCCACTTTATGACTCGGGCTAGTTCTCTACTTAAAAAGTAGCTGCGCGAAGTCGGCTAGGTTTTGACGCCAGAACTGCCAGTTATGTCCCATGTCCGGAACTTCCGTGTAAGTGACATTCACTCCAACCGAATCCAGGTACTTCTTGAACTGCTGGTTCGTTGGGAGTGCCCCAAAGTCCGCTGTTCCACATGCGATCCAGAGAAGCTTGATCTTCTCGTTCGAGCTCTTGTCGAGCGTTGGAAACTGAGCTGGGATTTTGTCTTCTGCAAGACTGAAGCCTCGACCTCGAGTGGCTGGCCGAGTAAGCGGCCAAGTGTTGAACGCTCCGCTGAACGAGCCCAGCCAGGCGAACGTCTCCAAATGATTGAGTCCTGTGTGCATCGACTCTGCGCCGCCCATCGACAGCCCAGCCATGGCTCGGCCATTGGGTTCGGCTGAGATGTTGTATTGCTTTTCAACTTGAGGAATAACTTCCTCCAGTAAGATGCGAGTGTATGTTGGTAGCATGTCGAGGTGATCTATATCCACCGGGCCAGCTGCCGTTCCGTAAGCATGTGGCATGACAACAACCATCGGCACTGCCTTACCCTGGTTGATGAGTGTGTCGAGAGTCACATTCGCCAGGCCGTCGTCAAGCCAAGCGCGGGTGTCTTGTTGCCAACCATGATGTAGATACAGAACGGGATAAGGTTCGCTGCGTTTCGCGTCGTAGTTGGGTGGTGTGTAGACGTAAAAATCACGCTCATCGTTGGCATGCTTCGATTGAAATACATGCTGTGCAACGACACCACGTGGTTCATTCGGTAATGGTGTCCACGGCCTGTCGCCCGGAACGATCACCGTGTTCTGACTAATCCGCCGATAGTTCGAACTGAAACGAGTATTGGAAGGATCGATGGTGCTTAAGCCATCGACATCAAAGCTGTATGTGTAGAGATCGGGCTTAAGAGCCGCTGACGTTGCAGTCCAAACTCCAGCCCCATCTTTTGTCATTGCCAGTGGCTCCCTGCTAATACCTCTTACGCTGACCGCCTTAGCATTGGGGGCCATCAATCGAAAGGTCACCGTGCTTTCGGCGTTGACCTCGGGTGAACGGACCGGCGGCGGTCCGAACTGCGCGGATGCGACCGTGCCGAGTGTGATTAACAGAGCAACTGCGAGCCCAATAGCTCGCGCTCGAATCCGAACCTGCTTCGTAAACATCATCTATTAAGCCTTGCCTGTGTTCTTGTAATGGACTTGCTCTACGGGGACTTTGTTTTAGTTAATGCGACGTTGCTTACTTTGCTTTCACGTCGTAACACAGCAACAGCCCCTGGTCGCGGATATAGAGCTTGCCATTGGCAACGACTGGGTGAGCCCACGCCATAGCGCTGCTTCGATCTGGTTGCTCGAAGCGGCCGCGTTCGACGAATCCCGTTTTGGATGGCTCGACGAGCAGAACGGGACCGTCTTCACTGCGAAGGTAAAGTCGACCGTCTGTATACAGCAGCGCTCCCTTTGGGCCTTTGCGATCTCGCCACAGCGTTTCACCCGTCTTGAAGTCGATACAAGCCATCATGCCACCGCCGTTACCACCGTTGGCACCATATAGAGCTCCATCCACCACGATCATGCCACCATGGTGATTCTGCATATTGGTCGTAAAGTAAACTTCCTCTGCTTCAAACTTGCCGTCGCTGTTCTTCGTGAGTTTGACCGCTCCTCCACCTGCTCCGTAGGCGGACGCCGCAAAGACCAGTCCATTTTCATAGATTGGTGTCGAGCAGTTGATTCCCATACCGTTAGATGGTTTGTTGTATTGCCAAAGGACTTCACCTTTGTCTGCGGACACACCGACCAAAGCGCTCGAGGTCATTTGAACATACTGCCGAACTCCTTCATGTTCGATCGCAATGACAGATGAATACGCTGCACCCGCACGTGGGCCTCCGAATCCTCCAAAGCCACCGCGTCGTCCGCCACCGCCACCTCCGCCTGCCATATTGAATGTGCCTGCGTTCACCTGTCCGCCTACGAATCCTTGGTCAGGGCTCCAGACTTGTTTCTTGGAATCCGTGAATGGTTCTGATGCTCCAGCGTTGATGCGAATCGGCTTCAGTTCTTTATCACTCGCATCTTGCGGAAGTATCTCGATCGCCTTGATCGCTGGGTTTTCAACTTGCTGTTTGAAACTAATCTTCAGCTCACCGTCGGTAATCTCAACAGAAACCGACTCGACATATGCTTTTCGAAGTCCTCCAGCTTTTTGAAATGGGTCGAAGTCTTTGAACTCTGTACCTTGGACCGTAAAGCTGAAGACTCGTTGACCAGCTTGCGAAATGCCTTGATAAGTCTCAGCAAAGTGCAGGTTTACTTGGTACTTGCCGTTAAGTAGCTTTTGATTGAAGCCGGTCATTCCCCAATGCTCGCTGACGTACAGCGTGGGATCTTCGGTGCCAGCAACCGCAGCAGCTTGCGGAGCGTTGTTACCTCGAGGCTGTCCACCACGTGGCCCACGATCGCCTTCGTTGGGCCGACCTGCACCAGGTGAAGGAGCGTTTTGCGTTGGACTGGCAGGGGAAGAAGATTGCCAAACCACATCGCCATTCGTTTTGTTGAGCGCGACCAGCGTAGCGTTAGCTGCGCCTGGCGTGCAGATCACTTTGTCGCCATCCACCAGAGGTGATTCACGGAAGTTCCACATCGGAGCTGTTCCGGCAAAGTCATCCTTGAAGCTCTTTTTCCACAGGATCTTGCCATCCTTTGCGTTCAAGCAAGCGATGCGACCACTCATGCCGATGACATAGATTCGGTCTCCGTCGACAGTTGGTGTGCCACCAGGGCCTTCTTTGGATTGCGGCACGTCTTGGGGCTGGGCATCACCAAGCGAACTCGCCCAAACTTCTTTTCCATCGGCTTCAGATAACGCCCATACGATTTCTTGCCCGTCGCGATTGCTTAGTCCGTAGAGTTTTCCGCCAGCCACCGCCGGCGCACTGTCACCTCCGCCCAGACCTTCAATTCGCCACGCTAAACGCGGTCCGCCTGCCGGCCATTCTTGAAGCAGCCCAGTTTCTCCCGAAACGGCGTTGCGATTCGGTCCTTGCCACTGGGGCCAATCTTCAGCAATCGCGATTTGGCTAGAAAACAAGAGTGCCAAGTAACAGGTGATTCGCCGCATAGCATTCGCCTCAGGGGAAGTGGGATTGGGTTGAAGCAGCCAGTTGTCCGTACCGCCTGGACGGGAAGCCTCTGAAAAACTAATGCGAGAAGGCTAAATGCGCGGGGCCAAAGAATCTTCGCAAACTTCGGAATCCCTTAGTTTGCGATCGCCGTGTCCGCAGCCAATTGCATTTGGCTAAATCGCGGATCGTCGGCCGGCGTATGGCCTTTGACCACAATACTGGCTTCGCGGTGGTTCACCAAAAACTCAATCCAGTCGATCCACGGGATCATCGGAGTGCCGGATTGACGGCTAACGCATTCATTGAGCAACCGGTCCAGCAGCGCTTGGGATTGATCAAATGCTCTGACCGCATCGTCGGCTCGTCCTGCACTGTGGTGGGCGATAGCGATAAGCGGATGTGCGATTCCCTTGCCAAACCACTCAGCATCGTTCGATTGCTCCAAGCGTTGGATCGCCTTTTCCAAGTTGCCAGCACGAAGGTGCGCCCATCCAGCAACATACAAGTTGGCGGAATAATACATCGACGCGTATTTGTGTTGATGCTTCATGTGGGAGCCAGACTTGTTCTCGACGTCCAACAGTATCTGCTCAACAACGTTCGCCAAATTTGCTGCCTTGCTTTGAGAGATCTCGTCGACGAGCAAGCCTCGCGTCACCACGGAAGCTGGGTCGCTTGCTCCCAGCGGTTCGATCTCTCGTGTAATTCGTTCGTAGGCATTGGATTGCCCTGCGAAGAACAGCAACTGTGGCACTCCCGAAAGTTCCGCTTGCTGGGCCGAACAACCAATTTCGACTGCTTGGGAGAAATCTTCTGCAGCTGCATCCCACCGTCCTAGCTTGGCATTGAGTCGTCCTCGCTCCAACCATACTAAAAAATACTTAGGAAGGATCTCGGTTGCTTCGGTGTACGACTTGTACGCTTCCGACCACCGTTGTGCATCCGCATGAACTCGACCTGAGGAAAGTAGAACAGTGGTTGTGTTCAGCCTTTGATTAAAGCCTTCCAGATCCTTGCGAGCCTGATTGGCGGTCTCTTCGGCAGTTTTCGCCTCGTTGAGGGCAATTACCTTGTCATCGCGTTCCTGGATCGCGACTTGTGCTTGCCAGACGCTCACAATCGTTCCCAACAACAACGCTGCCGTGATGGAAGACACAGTGGATATTGCGACTTTGTTTCGCCGCGCGAATTTGGTGAACCGGTACCAAGTCGATGGCGGACAAGCGACTACGGGCTGATGCATGAGGAATCGCGAAACATCTTCGGCCATCGATCCGGCAGTGGCGTAACGTCTATTTCGATCTTTATCCAACGCTTTCATGACAATCCAATCCAGGTCACGCTTCATCGAAGAAGCGAGCTTGGCAAGATCCAGTTTGCGATTTGCCGCGATTGTGGTTGCTAGTTGATTATTGAGAGTGCTTAGCCGCGTGCTCGGTCGATGCGGTTCTTCTTCACGAATGATTCGGCGCAGTTCATCAAAGCCAGCACTTTGCAACCGATCCGAAGTAAATGGAGTCGTTCCAGTTAACAGTTCGTAAAGCAACACACCCAACGAATAGATGTCGCTTCGTGTGTCGATGTCATCTGTGCTCATTCCGGCTTGTTCCGGACTCATGTAGGCAGGCGTACCAACCATCGAAGCAAAACGCGTGTACATGGTCTTGATAGTCAAGCTCTGACCGATCGCTTTGGCCACTCCGAAGTCAATAACCTTTACCAGCGGATGGCCATCCTGCAGCGTGACCAAAATGTTCGATGGTTTCAAATCGCGATGGATGATCCCTTTCTGATGGGCATGCTGCACCGCGTTGCAAATGTCGACTAATAGCTTGAGGCGATCAGAAATGTCCAATTGATGACCATCGCAATACTCGGTAAGCGGCACGCCACGCACAAGCTCCATGACAAAGTATGGCTGCGCAGATTCAGTTACACCTGCGTCGTAGACTCGAGCGATGTTCGGATGATCCATCAGCGCAATCGCTTGGCGTTCCGCTTCGAAACGAGTGAGGACCTCACGTGATTCCATTCCCGGTTTGATGATCTTCAGTGCAACACGTCTGCGAATCGGTGTTTGCTGATCGGCAACATAAACCAATCCGAATCCACCTTCGCCGATCTGCTCCATCAGCTTGTATGGCCCAATCATTGTTCCGAGCGCTTGCCCAGAGATTGAACGATTCACAGCAACGTACGATTCGGTTTCGACATTGGCGAATTGGCGACGATCACTTTGGGCAACGATCGGTGTATCGACCGGATTGTCGTCTCGCTCATGCTCACGCAGAAGAGCAGTGACCGAGGAAAGTAAAGCCGCGTCGCCACGACATGCAGACTCAACAAACGCCGTGCGCTCTTCGATGGACTCGATATCGAGTGCTTCCAAGAAGATTGATTTCTCTGATGATCGAACTGGCCTCATACCGATTCGCCTCCATTCAACTCGCGTCCAAGCCAAGCTCGCGCATAGGCCCAATTCCGTTTCACTGTTCGCGGTGACACGCCCAACGCTTTGGCTGTTTCCTCAACACCTAGCCCAGCGAAGTAGCGAAGTTCAACGAGTTTTGCCATTTCCGGATCTTCCTCAGCAAGCTTGGTGAGTGCCGCATCCAAGTCGAGCAGTTGGTCAAGGTCGCCAAGCTCGATAGCTACATCGTCGGAAAGTTCTTGTCGTTCAAAGCCGCCACCATGTTTCACACTGTGTCGACGCCGGGCGTGATCCACCAAGATTCGTCGCATCGCTTCGGCTGCTGCAGCGAAGAAATGAGAACGTCCATCCCACTTGATCTCTGCGTTTCCGACCAAGCGGATGTAAGCCTCGTGCACTAGCGCCGTCGCTTGCAACGTCTGGTCGGCCTTTTCGCGGTTTAGCCGATATCCAGCCAGTTTCCGCAATTCTGCGTAGACAAGCGGCAACAACTCGGCTGCGGCAGCCGTATCGCCTTGCTCAATCTGCTTAAGAATTTTGGTAACTTCCGTCATTGGTCCAATGTGGAGAAGCCTTCCTGTCCTCGGATAAACTTTGTTTGCGTAGGCAGCCCTGTCCTTTTTGGCTCCCTAGCCACAATTCTAATGCGGAATCAACTAACCATCGGGGCCAAATATTTCTAAGTTCGCTAAACCGGTCGTTTATTGGGTGAAATGGCGCTCCGCCAAAAGCAGCGACCTGATCTGCCCGACAATCATTGTTTCGAAATTTAAGTTGGTTCTGCGATTACGGCATCCATGCAAGTAGTGATTCTCCCATGCAATGACGGTAAAGCTGAGATCCGTAAGTAGCGAATGAGCTTTACCGAGAGGCAAAAACGCCGTCGGAACAAATAACTCGAGGATGTGAAGCGAAAAAATATTCTCGCTTCTCCGTCAATCTACATGCTTACCGGGTATTCCTACAGATAGAAGACCACTTCTTCAGTCAAAGGTAGGCCCACCCATGTCAGATAACTTGCAAGAGACGATTTGCGAAAGTGCGAAAGCACCCGCCAAGGCATCGGGAGATGCCGGAAGCGTCGAGCAGCATAAGCTCACCGAGCAGATCGCTGCTGACAAGTATCTGGCGTCTAAAGCGGCTGCCTCTCAACCGAAGCGTGGCCTTCGTTTTAACAAGCTCGTGCCACCGGGTGCGGACTAATCATTTGCAGCTGATTCGAGCTTGTTGCTATAGGCAGGGGTGTCGGGTTTCAAAGTAGGGATGGATTCACGGATGTTCAAATTGTTGTCAGGGATTCTGAGCAAGGGAAGCGGTCGCAAAGATCGATCGCTTGTCCGTGGACGCTCGGCCCGACACCCCTTTTCGCTAATGAGGTTGCTTGGTCGCTACGACGCAGCGACCACCACGGCCGACAACGTTCGCCACTGGGCGGCCGCAGATGGTCTTTCGGCCAACTCAGCGAATAGCCCCGAAGTACGTCGCACGCTACGCAACCGTTCGCGATACGAGATCGCTAACAATTCTTACGCTCGCGGCATTTCGCTGACCTTGGCTAACGATTGTGTTGGCACTGGTCCGCGTTTGCAAATGCTGACCGCCGACGCGTTCGCAAATCGCTTTGTGGAGCAGGAGTTCTTTGCGTGGGCTGACGCCGTAGGTTTGGCTGAGAAGCTTCGCACAATGCGGCTCGCACGCGTATCAGACGGAGAGTCGTTTGGATTGTTAACCAATAACCCAAGAATCAATTCTCCCATCCAACTCGATCTGAAGTTAATCGAAGCTGAACAGGTCACATCGCCCATTTTGGCACTCGATAGTTATCGCTACATCGATGGAATTCGCTTCGATGAGCATGGCAATGCGATCTCATATGATGTCCTCCGAGAACATCCAGGCGACGACGCTTTCTCGTTGACCGAGAACTATGACACGATCGATGCCAGTTCCATCCTCCACTATTTCCGGAGCGATCGGCCTGGGCAAATCCGTGGCATTCCCGACATCACGCCGGCCCTGCCTCTATTTGCACAACTGCGACGATTCACGCTGGCCGTTTTAGCCGCTGCCGAAACGGCAGCGGATTTCGCTGGGATTCTCTACACCGACGCGCCGGCAGGTGGCGAAGCCGACGCCGCTGAACCATTCGAGCCGATCGAACTGGAGAAGCGAGCACTGCTGACGATGCCAGGCGGTTGGAAGATGGCTCAGATGCATGCGGAGCAACCGGCCACTACTTACGCCGAGTTCAAACGCGAGGTCTTAAACGAGATCGCTCGTTGTTTGAACATGCCATTCAACGTGGCTGCCGGAAACTCATCCGGCTACAACTACGCCTCAGGGCGACTCGATCATCAAACTTACTTCAAGTCGATCCGTGTTGAGCAGTCGCAAATGGCTCGCACCATTCTGGATCGCATTCTGTACGCATGGCTGCGTGAAGCGATTCTCATCGAAGGCTATCTGCCTAACTCGCTTCGCACTCTCGACTCGTCGTTCGAGCATCAATGGTTTTGGGATGGGCATGAACATGTCGATCCAGCCAAAGAAGCCAATGCCCAGAGAATCCGCCTCGCCAATCATACGACAACTCTGGCCCATGAATACGCGAGGCAGGGGCGTGATTGGGAGGCGGAGCTTAAACAACGCGCGAAAGAGGTCTCGCTCATGCACGAGCTTGGACTCAAGATCGATTCAACTTCACTTTCTCCTGGAGATGTAACGGATGACGAAGACACAGCAGTCAAGTAAGCAGAGTGAAGTGGATGCCGAATCGGTGCCCAGCTCGCTACGAATCGTTTGTGACGATGCCAGTTCGATCAACTTGCAAGCGGCTGAGGCTGCCGAAGAGGGCAAGCCGTCGCTTCGCAAGTTCTCGATGGTTGCTTACACAGGCGGCGCGATGCGACTTGGCGGTTGGCCATATCCTGTGGTTGTGGACCTAGCAGGCATGCGAGTGACTCGCAAGTCTCGCCCGATTCTCAAGGACCACGATCGCGCCAGTATCGTTGGTCACACCGACGACATCATGGTCGGCGATTCGCGACTGGAAGTCGCAGGCGTGATCTCGGGTGTGGGCAACACTGCTCAGGAGGTCATCGCCACCAGCGAAAACGGTTTCCCTTGGCAAGCGTCGCTCGGTGCGAACGCCGATAAGGTTGTCTTCATTCCTGAAGGTAAAACCGCCACCGCCAACAGTCGCGAGTTCAAAGGTCCTGTTTACATCGCTCGTAAGTCGACACTCGGCGAGGTGTCTTTCGTGGCTCTCGGTGCCGACGATGACACCGAGGCACGTATAGCAGCTGGCCAAGCTGAGGGTGACGATGATCTCGATGGCGATGAGCCAGACGAGGAATCCACCGAATCCGACGATTCGGAACTCGACCCAGTCAACGCAAGTCTCGAACTGTCTGCCAAACCAAAGCGGACGAATACCAATGGAGTTGTTTCCAAGATGCGAATCGAAGCCGCCGCCGAATCCAAACGAATCTCCGGCATCCGCAAGGTCTGCGCCGGCAAGCATTCGGAGATCGAAGCTCGCTCGATCGAAGAAGGCTGGAGTGTCACCAAAACGGAGTTGGCAGTGCTACGAATCGAACGCCCCAAGGCCCCTGATCAGCAGGCAAGCCAACCGATGTACCGACGCGAAGTCCTGGAGGCAGCTTGTTGTCTCTCGGTAGGGCTCGATGAAACGAAGTTGCTCAAGGCTTACGGCGAGCGAACGCTCAACTCTGCCGATCCACTTCGTCACATCGGCTTGCGGGAACTTGTCGCTGAATGCGCGCGATTGGAGGGCCACGACATTCCGCGCGTGTTCGGCGACGGTACCGCAACAATTCGCGCTGGCTTCTCAACGATGTCGCTCCCAGGCATCCTCGAAAACGTCATGAATAAGACTCTCTTAGCCGCTTATGAGTCGACGCCGATCGCTGCGTTTGACCTTTGCAGTATTGGGACTGTGAGCGACTTCAAGGAGATCTCGCGTTACCGTTTGCTCGGTACCGGTGGTTTTGAGAAGGTCGCCCCAGATGGCGAACTCAAGCATGGCAAGCTCTCGGACCAAAAGTACAGCAACAAGGCTGATACCTATGGTCAGATCCTCGCGCTGACGCGGCACGACATCATCAACGATGACCTCAATGCGTTTATGGATATCCCTCGTCAAATGGGACGCAGCGGTGCCGAGTCGATCGACGAGTTGTTCTTCACGCTGCTACTCAAGAACACTGCGTTTTTCTCGTCCGCCAACGGAAACTTGCTAACGGGTCCAGACACCAAATTCGGTCCTGAGTCGCTCACGATTGCCAAGACCACCTTCCGCAAACAGAAGGCTGGTCCAGGCAACAAAGCCAAGGATCAAAAGCCAATCAACATTCGGCCCGAGTTCTTGGTTGTTCCAGTGGAGATCGAAACCGATGCAGAGCTGCTGATGGGTTCTGCTCAGCTCATGATCGACGCGCAAGGTACGCCGACCAAGATTCCGGTCGACAACCCTCACCGCAATAAGTATCGCGTTATTTCAACGCCGCACTTGTCGGACAGTTACTACCAAGGAGCCAGCGGCTCGGCTTGGTATCTGTTCGCCAATCCGAATGTGCTGCCAGCGTTTGAGATTGTGTTCCTTAATGGTCGACGCACGCCGGTCATCGAGCGCGTCGAAATGCCTCCGAACACCCTCGGCATGGGCTTCCGCTCCTACATCGACTTTGGCGTGAATTCGCAAGATGCTCGCGCTGCGGTGAAGGTGACCGGCGAATAGCTCAAGTTTTCGCCTCTCCACAACAATCATTTCACCATTCCAAGGACCTCATAACGCATGCAAGCTCAATTCGTTCATGACGGTAAGGCCGTCGATTTCACTCCTACCGCTGATGTTGCCGTTGGATCAATCGTGATCCAAGGCGACTTGGTAGGGATCACCAAGCGCGACATCAAGGCCGGTTCACTCGGCTCCATCGCTGTGGAAGGCGTCTTTGATATTCCCAAAGACCCGGCACTAGCAATCGAGTTCGAAGCGGGAACCAAGGTCTACGTCGATGAAGACGGGGCTGTCGTCGCCGACGATGTTGGCACCAAGTATCTCGGCAAAGTCGTGAATGACGCTGCCGCCACTGATTCCTTTGTCCGCGTTCGCCTGAGCCAGTGATGAGACACCGTGAGCAACAACGCACAAATCATAAACATTGGAGCAATCCACGTTGCTGACGGTACGACCGTCGACTTCGTTCCTGAGGCTGATGTGCCTTCGGGTTCGATCGTCGTCGTGGGCAAGCTCGTGGGTATCGCCAAGTTTGGGATTAGTGCGGGCTCACGGGGAAGCATCACAGTTCGTGGCGTCTTTGATGTCGTGAAAGATCCAACCACCAACATTCCCGCTGGAACGATCCTTTACTGGTCGCAGATCAGTTGGCATGTGGTCAAGAACGCATACGCACATTCAATGATCGGCAAAGCCATTGAAGCCGCGCCGCCAGGCGCACTCACAGTCCGTTTACGTTTGAGTCAATAGATGATGGCATCAATCGCAAAAGTAACAATCGATCGAGCTCGCGCAACGCAGTCCCTGCGAATGGCCAATGGTCTAGTCAGCCAATGGCTCTCGGTGGGCGAGTTCCGAAGTTGCTTTTGCGTGGCAAGCCAGTCAGTTCCATCAGCATGGATCATCGAAGGTCGTTTACCCAACGGCGATAACGTCCAACTCGCCAGTTATGCAACCGACTTGTTTGATCCGGCCAACCCACGCTACGTCACGATGAAGGCCATGTGTGGGCTGCCAATTCGATTCGTTGCGGCTACGCCTCAAACGAACTCGCGACTATGGGTGGTATTTAAGAGTTAGCGACGACTACCGCTGGCCCGCACCAGGGGCACGAGTTGGGCCTTGGCTCATCAAACGATCCCTGCGTTTGCGGTCCAGCGATAGTCGTCACTTCGCAAAGTTTCTGTTTTCTCTCCTTAAGGATCCGTGTTCTATGAGAATCGCAATTCACGTCGCCATGTTGGCGATCCTCACTTACCTTGCATCTACCGTCTCGGCACAAGAAGTGGTTTGTAAGGACGGGCAATGCACAATTATTCAGTTGGTTCCTCTCACTGAAGAGATTCAGATCGATACATCAACTATCGAAAGCTCGGCCGCTAGTGATGAGGACCGATTCACCCAAGTCGTTCGAGCCACAGTTCGAGTCACAATCAGCGGCGTTTGCGGGAGCGGAACGGTTGTTGGTCGCGACGCAGATGGTAACGCGATCGTTCTTACCAACGCTCACGTAGCGGGCACTCAACGAGGTCGCACCGTCAACCTCGAGCGGTGGAACTCAGATGGTTCCGTTGAGCGAGGCCGAGGATCAATCATCTCTTCCGGATATGGCCGAGGGATGAGCGTCGACTTTGCGCTGCTAAAATGCAACACTGAGTTCGCAAAAGATGTTCGCCCGATCCCGCTCGCCGACCGTTATCCAACCAAGGGAGCGATGGTCAGTACTTACGGTTGCCCGCGATGTGAATGGCCGAGCCTGCAAGTGCTTAGTTTGAATCGTAGCGAAGGACAGATTCTTACTTGGAAGCCTGAAGCGATCGGTGGTCGGAGCGGTTCCAGTGTGATCGACTATACCGATGTTGGTCCACGTGTCGTTGGGCTCCTCACTTGGGGCGGCGGTGGCGAAGGGCTTGGTCAATCGACTCCATTTTTGCTCCAGGCTATGAAGGGCCGTCTGCCGAAATCGCTTGAGGCTCTGCCACAAGGTGTACGCGAAGTTTCCGATGAGCAGGAAAAGTATCATGTTGCAACGTGGCCGACGCAACCTTTGGCTGTGTCGAATCAAACAAGCGATCCTGCGTCACAAGATGTCATTGACTCGATTGTTGAGCCTGATCAAGAAAACATCCTCCGCCCACGACCTCGCGACGAAGACGGACAACGCAATCCTGCGGACCGTCCTGTCTTGGGATTATTCGAACGAATTCAACGCTGGTTTCGTGACAAGCTACTTATCGGATTGCTTGTGATTGGAGCCTTCGCGGCGGGCGTCCTTTTCGGACGATCAGGAAGAAAGATTCTGCCTGTGTAGCCTGCGTCCGTTCAAAGTTGTTGTCTTTCGTCTCTATGCTCTAGGACACAAGTCTGCACTATGTTTGATTGGATTGGATACCTGTTGTGCTGCTATTTGTTAGCGGATCTGTTGGCTGGCTTCTGGCATTGGTGGGAAGATCGTTACGCGGATGTGAAGTGGCCGCTGATCGGCGATTGGATTGCCAAGCCCAATCAGCTGCATCATGACCAGCCTTTGGCATTCTTAGATCAAGGTTACTGGTCTCGCAACTCAACAACGATCATTCCCGCAGCGATCGCGTTCTTGCTAACGGTACCGCATCCAATCTGTGGAGTATTTGTATTCGTGAGTCAAGCAAACGAGATTCACGCTTGGGCTCATAGCAAGGGAAAAGTTGCCTCATGGATCGAAGCATTGCAATCGATAGGTTTGTTGCAATCTCCAAAGCATCACGCACAACATCACGTTGATCCATTTGAATCGAAGTACTGCGTGATGACTGACCTGCTCAATCCACTGCTTGATCGACTCAAGTTCTGGCGACGATTGGAGTGGATTGTTGAGCGAACGCTGGGAGTTGTTCCAAACAAATGAGCTATCTACTGAAGAACGGCCAGGAGTGGCTTGCCTCAAAACTCACCCAACACGCATCTCGTCAGGTCGTATATCGCCGAGGAGAGCTGGGGGCCACGCTCCAAGCAACGATTGGCAAGTCGATGTACGACCAGGACGATGGCGAAGGCATCGTGACTCGCAGCCAAGTCCGTGATTTTCTGATCGATACCTATGCCCTACTTTCCTCGATTATCGGAACGTTGCCACGCCGCGGTGACACCATCGTGGAGATCGATGGCGACCACACCTTCATTTTTGAAGTGATGGCCCTCGGTGGTGATCCACCTTGGCGCTACAGCGACCCATTTCGTTTGAAACTCCGCATCCACACCAAACAAATCGAATCCCATCCGTCATGACGACAGTTTTACAAGTTGCCGATAGTGTCACCGCCCAGCTCAATGCCGCTGAGTTCGATTTTGACTTCGTTGCCGAGCGGATGTACGTTCCCAACTTCGACCTCGAAGACATGAAAGAACTCCGCGTGACCGTTGTGCCTCGCGATGTTGAGCTATTCCCTCACGACCGCGCCCACAACAAGTACCACTGCCGGGTTGATGTCGCGGTGCAGAAGAAGTTTTCGAAGGGAACCAACGAGGAGATCGATCCGCTGGTTGATCTTGTGGAAAAGATTGCCGACGAATTTCGCCTGAAGAGGCTCGATTCATTTCAAGCGGCTCGATGCGTGAAGGCCGAGCATGCAGTGCTGTACTCCAGCGAACACTGGGAACAACTGCGCCAGTTTACAAGCTTGTTGACCTTAACCTTTGAACTAGCGCGATGA
>JANMNR010000252.1:0-1923 GCA_031368325.1 Pirellula sp. | reverse complement strand
CAAGACCTGATGATCACCATGCCAGTGATGTCCGCCGTAGCTTTGGCCATAGCCGCCGTACGAAGGATATTGAGCTTTCGCGTCAGTCGTGGAGAACAACAACACCAAACCAAAGACCGCCAAACCGTAGAGTGTTTTCATTCGATTGCTCCTCAAAGCACCACCAAGGGATGTTGGAAGCAAGAAATCGCTTCCAGTGCTTAGCATCAGTCGCAAGAGGCGTACCAATCGTCGATGAACCAGAAATTTGTTGAAAAGCAAGTGTTTTGGCTCAATCGTAGCCGATTGCCAACTCTCTGCAATCACGGTCGTCATCACTTTGACATTGATGTCGTCAAGTTGACAGTTGAAGGTTTAGAGCTGAGACGCGTCCTTGCCCTCAACCTTCAACGCTCAACCTTCAACTACTTCTGTCCGAACGTCAATCCGCGAAGCGAATCACTGCCGCTTCGATCGATAACCGCGTCCAAAGATCCTGAGAGAACGAAGCCATCAACTTTGGCTCGCGCCGAAGCAAGTTGCGATTGAGCATTCACATACTGAAGATTCGTTTCGAAGTACGTTCGCCGCGCAACCAACAATTGGATGAAATCCATCTCGCCGGCTTTGTAAGCCGTTTCCGCGAGCGTCAAAGCCTCTTTGGCACCGGGTAGAATGTCCGCTCCATAAACATTTACCGCTTCCAACGATGTCTCGAAATCGCTTGAAACGATGGCGAGCCTAGCTCGAATCGCATTCTCGATCCGTTTGGCTTCCATCACAGCTCGGCAGTATTCTGCCCTTGCGGCTGCGATATTCCCTTGATTCTTATTAAAGACTGGAATCGGTAAGCCAACTTGCAAGTTCATCATGCCCGAGTCCGTGCCATTATCGTACCCTGCACCAAACTGAGTCGTAACATTGGGCACCGCTTGAACTCCATGTCGAGCGAGTTCCGCCCGTGCTTGGCTGATCCTAGCCTGGGACGCTGCGTACTCTGGGCTGGAAGCAACTATGGTCGATGCCACACTATCCCAGCTCATCGTTTCGGACGTCAATGGAAATTCGGTGACCAGTGGCATTGGCGTGAGTCCTTGCATACCGGCAGTTGCCGCGATTTCCCGCCAGGCTGCGTCGTAGCGAGCTTGGGTTTGTCGATATGCAAGATCAATCTCATTACGTTGGACTTTGGTTTGCAAAACATCAATCTTCGACCCTTCGGCCGCTTTCAATCGCTGTTGAGCCAGCTCAAAACCCTTGTCCATCAAGGCGCGAAATTCCTTGATTAAGTCAAGCTGTTTTTGATAACCAAGGGCCTGATAGTAAAGAGTCTGGATATCGGTCGACACTCGCAGCTTTTGAGCTTCCAGTTCTTGCAATTGAGCTCGCAACGCTTCGTTTTGAACGCGACGATTGAGCTCGAGTTTTCCAGCAGTTACGAATTCTTGCTCAGCAAATATGGTATGTTGGTCTGTCCCACGATCAGCAAGCTGTTGTCCCTGGTAGCCGACCGTAGGGTTCGCGTAAAGGCCGACCTGTGTTCGATATCCAGCCGCCTTTTGAGTCGTAGCCGCAAGCTCTTTCACGGCGGGATTGTTATCGAGCGCAAGAGTCACTAACTGCTCTAACGTCATGCCATTTGATGTAGGCAACGGCGGCTCGATCGGCGTGTTTTGTGGAATCGTATCCACGGCTGCGACCACTGCGTTGCCTTCGCCCGAAGCGTTATCGTCCAACAACCCACTGGCTGGTATCACCACCGGTTCTGCCAAAGGCGATAGGTCACTTCTCGATATCGCCGTTTGGGTTTCTGCCGGCGTGACATGCGAGGCATGTGTGGATCGTCGATCCATTGATCGACGATGGTTATCTGACGCGCATCCGCCGCAGCCGGCCAACAAGGCGGCTGCTAAATAAAAGAGGTTGTTTTTCATTTTGTCCACA
>JANMNR010000236.1:0-4698 GCA_031368325.1 Pirellula sp. | reverse complement strand
GCCGCGGGAGCTTAGAATGAATTCAATCCCCATTTGGTTTCGTGTCGCTTGTGAGTCGTCAGAGTTTTAAAAATGCAGCCAATTGAGCCGCAGGGTTGCTCACGAATATGAAAGCTAGTCTCGCAACGATAGACCAGGCAATTCTTTCTGGCGGTTCATTTGGTCTTGAGCCGATCGTACGGACTACGGAACAGAGAGCTTGGGGAAGCGTTTGGTTGCGAGTTCTTTCCAACGTTTGGATGCGTTCGATTTCCACCGTATGCCACACAATCGACTGCGTATGCGAAAGCTCTTCGAGCTTCGGTTTGGCTGTGTAATCTGAGGTGGCGTCGATCCCACCGTCGTAGCACAATTTCCAGGCAGTTTGAGCCACGTTCTGTACGTTGGACGGCTGCTAATCTTCCTCGTGCGCTAGGAATCTGCTGAAAGTGGGGACGCCAAAGGAATCGGCACCAAATCTATGGTCGCTAGATCACAGTTTGCGGGGCCGCAGAGCAAATGTCCGTGTTTGTCAAAGCGGGAGCCGTGGCATGGACAATCCCAGGAGTTCTCGTTGTGGTTCCACTGGACGATACAGCCAAGATGCGGGCAAACGGCTGAGTATTTGTGCATCGTTCCGCCCTCATCGCGATAGACTGCGATTTTCGAAAGACCTCGTCGGATTACCCCTCCGGTTCCAGATGCAATCGCATGTAAAGATTCAAATTCTCCGGCTGTCAACCAAGCACCATACTGCATGGCCACATTGACGTTCTCCTCCAGGTATTTTTTGGCTGCAAGAAGTGATTTTCTGCCCGGGTCGTAGAGGCTTTCCCAAGAATTCTCTCTCTCCAAAATCAAGTCGGTAAGCAGAATGCCTGCTATCGTGCCATGAGTCATTCCTTGGCCGGAATCACCGGTCGCAATATAGATATTGCGGCTATCAAGCGGATTGCGTCCGATAAATGCGAGTCCGTCGATCGTTTCCAATACTTGACCGGACCAATGGCATCGAGGCCCGCCGATGATTGGAAATCGTTCTCTCGTCCAGGCTTCCAGGCGACGATATCGCTCTTCCGCGTCATCGGCTTGTCCCGTTTTATGATCTTCGCCGCCCACAATGAGTAGCTCTTCCGTATGCGTCTCGCCAAACGATTGAGAGCCTATTGAGTGTTCAGGGAGAGTCTGTAATCTCGCATAGTGGTATGGATCCTCCGTGTCCCAATAAAGCGCTTTAGTAACGGCGCCTCGCGGCACTCCGAAAGCCAATACGTACGTCATGTACGGAGCTTGCTTGGTATGCATTGTGACGAAATCATTGAACGGAGTGTTCGCTGCAACGACAACCGATGCGGCTCGTACGGATGGCCCCTTTTCTGTACGGACAATTGCAGGAGTTCCACTCTCTATTTTTGTAACATGGGTCATAGAGAAAATGCGACCTCCTCGCCGGAGGATTCCCTTAGTCAATCCTGCAAGATACTTTCGAGGATGAAACTGTGCCTGGCGTGGAAATCGTAGACATTCGCCTGTCTCAAATTGCGGTAACGGACAACGTGGTACAAGCTGAACATCCGAAAGCCCAGCACGACGCGCTGCTTTCAATTCGGCGTCCAGCAAATGCGAGGCTTCGCTTGGGGAAGAAAAGAGATAACCATCCAATCGTTCAAAGTCGCAATCGATTTCTTCGGCTTGGACGATCGACTCTACTTGATCGATTGCAGTCGAATGGCTTTCAGCGGTAAGGCGAGCCCCACTCTCTCCATGCAACCTCTCTATCAGAAAGTAGCGGTCATCGATAGCGTTGGAAAGATGAGCAGTCGTACGTTCGGTCTGTCCGCCACCAACGGGACCATCATCTAAAACGAAGACGGATTTTCCCTCAAGAATCAAGAGATAGGCGGTTGTGAGACCAGCAATACCCGCGCCGACGACACATACATCTGTTTCCGCATCAGCGAGAAGGGCACCGTGAACTGGAATTGCGCCGCTCTGCATCCAGATAGATTGTGTCTGATTATTCTTGTTATTCACGATGTTTTGGTTCCCACTTCTAAATGGATAGGCTTGTGTAATGGAAGGTTTGCTAGGACTGGTCAGTATTCTTACAATGGCCGCCACGAAATGTTTCGCTTGGGCAAAAAGCACCGCCGTATCTACGGAGGTATACATAGCAAAGCGCGTTCCTTGCCGAGTTGTGCGAGTGTCACGTAGCCGTTTAAGACTCGCCCAATGCATTCTGCACATCCACCGACGTTGGATTTTTGCTCCATGTAAGTTCATCGAGCAACGCGGTCAATCTGTTACTGGCACCGCGAAAATCATAGCAATATTGCGAATCGCGTCTGAAGTTGATAGACGCCGGTGCCCTATTCGTTGCGCTCAAACGAGTCCGCAAGCAATGCCTGCCCTTTTACGAGCCACGCCGCGGAAAAAGCCCAGACTGCAATCCATTCCATCCAGAAAATGAAACCGAAGTGGTTCAGGGTTGCTTTCGCGTCGTTTGGCAATAGGAATAGATGAATACCCATCAAGCTCATACAGCCAAGGATCGTAACGCCTGACACAACATAAATACCGTCACGTTGCCCGTCACGCGTTTTTAATCGAAGTCCAAAATGTCCCCGAGGGAAATGAAGAAGCGAGAAGACAGCCAGCGTTGTAAAAAACACTCCTCCACTCAATGTGTGAATGTATCCAACGATGGTCGACTGATGGAGGGGATCGCTATTGAAATCGAGCGGGCATAACGCGATGCCGATTGCGGATAAACATGCGAGATTACTCGTCCAATTCTCAACTGCGTCGTAGCCATGGTAGCAGAAGAGAAAAATGCCCATTGCGCACATTGTTCCTACGAAAACATCGCGAAGCGGCGTGTGATAATAGCTGCTCATGTTGTCCTGAATCTCGATTCCTAAGACCAAATAGCCGAAGGGTCCAAGTACCAGAGGTAATAGAAATGCCAACGATCCCAATGAACGTCGAATACCGAGATAAGACATCACCACGGAGTGGGCGTGAGGATGACGTTCCAGCATCCATTTTTCATGACGCGTACGGGGAAATGCCATGCTTGAGTTACCAAGTTCGTTGAGTATAAGTTAGGAGATCGAAATCGATGTGAACGCGTTTCCCGCCAACTTGTGACGTGAATAAGCCAACTCGAACGTTTTGCCCTGTTGCTTATATCCTGCCGGATGATTTACGAAAAAGTTATTCCCGTCAAAGTCATTCGAAGGACCTTTTTCGCTAGTGACCTCGAAGTCGAACGCTCACCTCACGCAGTTGGCCTGCGGATCATAGCTAAGCGTCCATCGGAATCGGGTGCCGTCGTCTTTCAAAGGTGTGGGTCCAATCGCCTTTTTTAACTCGCTCGTTCGATACTGTTCATACTTCGTGACGACCGTCCCGCATCCTTGGCTTTCATTCGTTAACAGTCGTATTGCCAGAAGCCCGCCATTGCTCTCGAAATCAAGATGCAAACCCAGCGAGCCAATGGGAAGACCGCTGCTACCAGCCTGTTTGGGGGTGAACCATCCGAAGAAAACGCCCGCGCCCGGCTGCGATGCCTGGATCGCGAAACTGCCTGAGAAAATCACGCGATCATTCAAAGTCCGCGCTTTAATCTCTTCAGCATAATAAGCGGGCTTCGTCGTTCGTGTAATTCGCCCCCCTGCCTCACCCATCGTTTTACCAGCATTCTGCGTCCCGCTGTAGCCAAAATCCTGACTCATTATTGGCGGCGAAATTAGGACCACACAAGGGTTTTGCCCTTCCCAACCGGGATCGTGGGATTCTGTTTTAAGCGGCGACTTCGCAAAGATCAAGTCGCGGCAAATGATGGACTCGGTAATTAACGAATGAACGTGAATCAGTTTCATCGAAGTATCTAAAAGTAGGTTGCGTCCGGTCAACTATTGACGCTTTAATCGACGATGTTGTCTATATTTTTCCCCATTGATCACATTTGAATGCTAACGTCGTGCCCACACTCACCATCGATCCGTATCGTTGCACTAACTCGATTGCAACCGATTAGAAATCGCTGACTGCGTTCATTATGACCAAATCCAAATGCCAAGGAGAGTGGCTTAATCACTTCAGAGCGGGCTGGGGAGTCATTCTGGACTCAAAACGATCATGCGGTCGTCATTCTAGAAAGAATCTGCTTGATGCGGTATCAACGTCACCCAGGAACATCGCAACAAGGAGATCGAATTACACGGCTGCAGTCACGAGGGACAACGCAATAGCGCCAATCTGGTCCCTTTATCCAGGCCAGCCGCTGCCGTCCTACACTTTCGAATCTCGTTTATAAAACATCTGGTAATCATAAGGGTTGAGCGAAAAAAGCAAATTGCTCGATGGACTTGCACTGGCGATTCCCGTTGGCTCATTCTCGCGCAGCTTGGCTGGTTGCACACCGATCAATGACTGAAACAGGCTCGCGGTAGTTCAGTCGATGATTTGGCTTGGGATTTGCGAGAAATGAAAGAATGAAAGTTACGTCTTTTGCAATCCGCATCCGCCGATGATTCGCATTTACTCAGATGAGATCCTGTCATGGCCCTGATTTTTGAGACAATTCAAACAGAAGGTATCGCGGAGCTGTCCTATTTAATCGGTGATGATGAGGCGGGGGTTGCCGCGGTGGTTGACCCTCGTCCAGACGTCGAAATCTATCTCAAGCTCGCTCAAAAACGGAAAGTTTCGATC
>JANMNR010000229.1:0-7271 GCA_031368325.1 Pirellula sp. | reverse complement strand
GACTTTCCGAGCTTCGTCTGCCAATACGGACCAAGCGCGCAGTGCGCGGATCCGGTTACCGGATCCTCATTGACGCCGACAGCTGGTGCGAAGAAGCGAGAGCAGAAATCAAATTCTAACGACTCGCTCCGACAGGTCGCGATGACACCGCGCACCGGCAACTTCGCAATCGCGTTGAAGTCTGGCTTCAGCGAACGAAGGGTCTTCTCGTTCGCGACCTCGACCAGGTAATCCATACTATTGAGTCCGCATGACAGAGGTTTGCAGCTCAGCGCCTCGGCCAATCCATCGGGGAGCTCGCATGCAATGCAAACTTGAGACGGAAAATCCATCTCAATCCACGCGTCCTCACGGCGGCATGTGAGCCAGCCACTCAGCGTACTAAAACGCGCGGGTTCATCTGCTCGCAGTGCGCCCGTCTCCCACAACGTGAACGCACTCGCAAGCGTCGCGTGGCCACACAGTTCCACTTCAACCGACGGGGTGAACCAGCGCAGCGACCAACCGTCGGCTATGCGATACAGGAATGCGGTCTCCGCAAGATTCATCTCCCTCGCGACCAGCTGCATCCAAGTCTCATCGGCAGGTACGTCGAGAACGCACACCGCGGCGGGATTACCGGCGAAAGGCTTGTCGGTAAATGCGTCGACGACGTTGAGGATGTGTTTGGTTTTCATGGTCAGACTAGTGCTTGTTCACACCATAAAACAACGGTTGAATTGAACCTGTACGACGGACATCTAGTCCGTCGGTGCCAACGTTTTGCGACGGACTGGAAGTCCGTCGTACCCCCAAAATTAGCTTTGGTGACGCACTAGGTGTTGGTGCATCCATTGTAGCGAGGTCCGGTTATTGGATTCTTCCTCAGCAAGTTGTTGCGGCATCGTTTTGTCGGCGATAGTGGGGAGCGGTTGCTTGGGCGGGTTCGCCCCTATCAGTCGCATCGCAGCGTCGAGGTGCGTGACGCGTCGCTCGGGGAAAGTGAGCCAGTAAGCCTGGGTGAGGCACGGTATCTTTAGTGGATCTCGCGTGGCCATCTCGAGGTTGAAGATAATGTTTGGATTCGCTTTTAGCAACGTCGAAGCCATTCGAGGCAGATCCAGGAAACCCGTACCGCACGATACTTCGCTGAGCAGGAAACCATCTGCGTTCGATTGCAAGGCCATGTCTTTGAGATGCACGCTGAGCGCGAACGGTGCAAGCACCTCGATGCTGCGATAGGGATCGTCGAGCAGCGCGAGGTTGTTGCCGGTATCGACGAGTGTGCCGATCCACTCGCTGCCGACTTGCTTCATAATCGCTGCATGCTCGTCGACGGTGAGATCCTTGTGGTTCTCTATCGCGAGCTTTAGCCCGTGCTTGCGCAAGATGGGCTCAACCATGCCAAGGCGTTGGACCGCTTCCGTTTGAAACTTGCGAAAGTCGTCCAGCGACTTGAACACTTCGTAACGTCGGCCGCCGGTAAGGATAGCACGGGCGATGGTGGCTCCGGCTTCTCGAGTGAGCTGCACTTCTTGTTCGAACTCCGCCAGTTCGGCCTCGGACTTCGGTAACCGAACATCGCCCTCAAAGTAGCAACCGTCCGCTTCGATGCGACCTCGCAAGGTTTTGACAGCGGAACGATCCAGTCCTCGCACGCTGGTTTGTACACCATCGGCCCCCAGCTCGCGGACGTAGCCATAGAAGCTCGGCGCATCTTTGAAGCGTACACCCGTTTCTTGTTTCCTTACCGCTTCCCAATGCCGATGGCACGAGAAATTGCAGATGCCGAGTCGGCCCGGCTTCACTCCGGCAGCGGCGAGCACATGACGCGCAGCGATGAGCGTAGGCAGGGCGATAATGAACGCGCGACGATTCATGTGAGGAGTCCTTTGAGTTCTGCCGCCCATGGCTCACAGTTGTTTCGTTTCAGTCCAGTTGACACGACACATGTGAATCTATCAGCGAATTGAAATCATCCTGCACATCTTGTCCATCCGTGTTCATTCATTTCGTTCGAAAACTTATGCATAGGTGCTTACTTAATTGCAATCGCGGCTTCGAAGGCCTTCGTTTGTGGGTCGTCTGTCTTCTTCATGTGGGCGATCAGCATTTTGCTCAACTCCTCAACATCGTTAGCATTTCTCGGGTCGGTAATGAGATTCTTGCGCTCGGTTGGATCAGCCGCGGTGTCGAACAACATCAATGATTCGCCGACCACAAGTTGCTTCACGCGCGCCTGAATCTTCGCGTCGGTCGAAGCGTCCATAGCAGCGAAGCTTAGGCCGCTCATTGCCTCGACGCGGAACTTTTCAGGGCCACCCACCCATGCGTGAAACATCAGTGCGCGATTCTTGGTTCGGATGCAGCGTTGTGCTAACATCTTTCCGCTGCTCACGGTGTTTACGTGCGTTATGACGAAGTCGCGATCCGATTGAGTCTCACCCTTGAGGAGGGGAATCCACGAACGACCGTCCATGCCTGCCGGCGGCTTCACGTTAAGCAACTCCAACACCGAGGGCATCACGTCCACGCTGCTCACGAACTCAGTGCGCGTTTGCGCATCCTTTGCACCGGGGATGCGGATCAGCACTGGCGACCAAGTGCCATTGTAGTAGACAGTCGCTTTCGAGAATGGAAACGACATCCCGTGATCCGACATGAATACCACCACCGTGTCCGCATCGCGTCCCGCGGCTGTCAGTTCGTTCATGATCAGGCCAAAGGTGACATCAAATCGATTTACCGAAGTGTAGTATTGTGCAACTTCTTCGCGGACGCGCGGGATATCTTCGAGGAACGCGGGGACCGTCACTTCGTCTGGCTTGTAGACCTTTACCCCATCGAGCTCTCCTGCCTTTGCCTTTGCGGTGATGAACGGCCGGTGCGGGTCACAGATGTTCGCGTTTATGAAGTACGGCTTTTTTTCCTTTTCGGCGATGGCGAGCATCTCGCGGAACTTCTCGACGAACTTCGCTGGCTGCTTGCCGAGTGCTTGTTCTCCGATCGCGTGCCAAGGGAATTTTTCGGCAGGGGCCATGTGAACGGTCTTGGCGATGGCCGCTGTATAATAGCCTTGGTCGCGAAGCAATTCGACGAGCGTTGGAACGTCCCGTTGTATCGGGTTAAAGCCGAGCGCGCCGTTGCGGTGCGGGACGCGACCGGTCATCAGTGCCGATCGACCCGGTTGGCAGATTGGAACAGTCACATGACTGTTGACGAACCGATGCGAGGTCTTTGCAAAAGCGTCGAGGTTCGGTGTCGCACCGTGCTTGTTGCCGTTCCATCCCCCGGAGTCCGCGTTCATGTCGTCCGCGGTGATGACCAATAAGTTCATTTGCTTGGGCAGATCCGCAGACGACTCGCCGCCGATGGAAAAGAAAAACACTAGAGTGAGCAGTTCGAGGATTCGTTTCATGGTTACTTTTGAGGCTTGTTTGAAAGCTGGCGGACTTGCGATCCACAGTAAAAATAGCTTTTTGATTTGCATCGTCGTGGTTGGTGAGCAATCGAAGGCTGCGTCCGCCCCCAAAGCCATCTCGCGAGCACGTTCGGTGGGCCATTTCGCTACAGTTTTTGGCTCTTGTTTTTCTGCTTCGGTTTGCGTTCGCTCTCGCCGATGATCGAGAGTTCAAAGTCGTTCTTCTGTGCGGGGCCCGCAGTGCTGCGACCATTGGCGATATACGTTTGCATGAGTTCGGTCATTTCCGCGGCGATCTCCGGGTTTGCAGCCAAGACTTCCTTGGTCTCGCTCAAGTCGGTTTGAAGGTTGTAGAGTTCGCGTTTTCCGCTTTTGAGGAAGACCAATTTCCATGGTCCCCGACGGAGCGCGAGATCGCCAGCGGAGGATTGGTGAACGGTCGCCTCGCGCGTGCCATTCTTCGTGGTACCGAGCAGTTCAGGAATCAGACTTACACTATCCTCGCCAGCATGGTCCGGGATGCTTGCACCAGCGATCTCAGCGGCGGTGGCCATAAGGTCATTGAGGCAGATGGTGTGCTCGTTGACCGAGCCAGCTTTCACCTTGTTAGGCCAGCGGGCGATAAACGGCACGCGATGTCCGCCTTCGTAGATGCTTCGTTTGGATTCGCGGAGCGGCTCGTAAGCTCGATGCTCCGCGCCATTGTCGCTGGTAACAAGGATGAGCGTATTATCGGCAAGTTTGTTTCGGTCCAGAGTTTCGATAAGCTTCCCAAGCATCGCGTCCCCTTGGAAGAGCCAGTCACCGTATTTCGGATCTTGCTTCACAAGATCTTGCGCACTGCTTTTTCCTTCGAATTCCGGGGAGGGCACGATCGGTTCGTGCGGAATACCAAGCGGGAAGTACAGAAAGAACGGCTCACTCGGCTTGCGTTGGTCGATCCACTCGAGCGCCTTGGTGAGCATGAGGGGCTGGTTGTCGACAGGCTCAACGTGAGTGACTACGCGATCCTGCTCAATGATCGTGCCGATGTTCCGTGCGTGAGTGAAGCCGCAGAAGTAATCGAATCCAAGGTCGTTCGGACCGCCGGTCATCTTCGCACCGATGGGCACTTGTTTCTCGGTTCCGGGTTTGCCGTCTACCCAATCCATGCCGAGGTGCCACTTGCCGATACATGCGGTCGCATACCCCCGTTGCTTAAGCATCGAAGCCACGGTCGTGCGGCCCGTTGGGATGATCGGCTTCGAAAAAGTAGTGAGCACGCCAAACTGTCCAAGTCGCGATGGATAACGTCCCGTCAGCACGCCGTACCGTGTAGGTGTGCAAACTGCTGCGCCGGTATGCGCATCGGTGAATCGCATGCCTTGCGTCGCAAGCTTGTCGAGATTCGGCATGCGCAAAGCGGAATTCGAATTGTAGCTCTGCGGCTGGCCGTAACCAAGGTCATCGAACAGTACAAAGACAATGTTGGGTGCTTGCTCACCAGCGGTAAGTCGATGCGTTAGGGATAGCACTAAGCAGATGACGATTAATTGGATCTTCAGCATGTTGTTTAAGTTGAGATTAATCATTTGCCGACTTTTGATACATTGACGGTTTTTATTTGGAGGTCTTGGAAGTGATCGTTTGCATTGAATGTACACTACCATTACCGTAGGGACGAAGTGTTTCAGTTTCGAAGCTTTCCGATGGATTGCAGTTGCGATAAGAGTTCCTTCACCGTTGCGGGGTGATCGCCGGCGACATCATGGAGTTCTTCCGGGTCCCGATCGTGGTCGTAGAGTTCGATTTGATCGTCGCTCCATCGCGTAAGTCGCCACCGGGCGGTGCGGACACTCTGGCCGTAGAGTTTCGGGCCTCGCGTTACTAGCGTGAAGGCTGCATCTTTGACTTTTGCTTCCGGCGACTTCAGGATGGATCGTAAGCTAACTCCTGGTACCTCATGAGGAATCTTCAGCCCGCATGTATCGGCGACGGTCGGATAGAGATCGATGAATTCGACGAGTGAGCGACTGGTCTGGCCCCCCGGCATGCCTGGCGCCGCGATCACGAGTGGTGCACGGCAAGAACGTTCGAAGAGCGTGTTCTTGTTCCACCAATTTCGCTCACCGGTGTGATATCCGTGATCGCCCACGAAGATGACAAGCGTTTTGTCCCAGAGCTTGTTCGTGTCGAGAGCATCAAGAACACGACCGAGTTGCGCATCCATGAAACTTGTGCCCGCGCAGTACGCTCGGAACAGCTCTCGCCATTCGTTGTCAGTGAACTTGGCAAAGGCTTCACCGTAAGCCCCGAAACCGACCGACTCCTTGTGTGCTGATGTGATGGTTGCGGGATCTCGATACGGCGTTAGCGACTCTGGTGGATACAAATCGAAGTACTTCTTGGGTGCGATAAAGGGATCGTGCGGTTTCATGAATCCGCAACCGATAAACCAAGGCGCGTTGCCGAGTTCGTTAATCTTCGCCACGGTCGCTGCCGCGATTTGGCCGTCCGGTTGGTCGTCATCTGTGCCATCTGCGGCACCCCATTGGCACCAACTGAGTGCTCCACCGGTGACGTTTCGCCCGGCGAGCAATTTACGACCCAGCGGAGTCGCCTCAAACGATTGTGCCGTCTCCCATGATCGGCCGGTGTCCATCCATAGAGCTTTCTGAGTCACATCCTTGCCGCCACCAAGGTGATAGAGTTTTCCGAAGGCATGGGACTGCCAGCCCGCTTCCTTGCAAAGCTGCGGCATCGTGATCACGTTGGGCATGTTGATGCGAAGGCGGGTATCGTTGCCAACGATGCCAGTTTGCTCAGCTCGTAAGCCGCTCATCATGCTGCTTCGGCTTGGATTGCAAACTGGGTACTGAACATAGGCTCGTTCGAACGTTGTTCCGCGAGCGCGCAGTCGATCGAGGTTTGGTGTCTTTACCGCTTCGCGAGTGAAAGCGCCACCATAGTCACGCAGGTCATCCACCATAATGAGCAGAACGTTGGTACGATCTGCTGCGAATATTATGCTGCAATGGAGGCTGAAAACTGCTGCAAGTAGGAGAGATCGCATGTGACGTCTTTTGTTTTTTTGTTCGTTCAAAATCAATGTCGAATATCGAACAGGGAATGTCGAATTTTGAAATTAGGCTTTACGTCCTCATTCGATATTCCATGGTCGACGCTCAGTATTCTAAGGCAATCGACAGGAAATGCCATTTGGCTTGCAGTCCGCTGCTAATTGTCAGAATATCAGGCTACGTTGTCTTTATCGTCTGTTTTGACGTATTCTTTGGGTAGCGATACGCCAATATTGCTTGTATTTCATTGAACGTGTCCCTTGACTACGAATTGTACTTGAACATCGTCGAGGTAGTGGATTGTCTTCGCTGCGGAGTCGGTCGCATCCGCTGCTGCTAGGATAATCATCTCAAAAATCGATGGACTCGATAAAAGAATCGGGAACCGCTGGTAACTAGTCCGCGTCTACTTCGCAGGGCTCGGTTTCGGTTCAACCCAGCATCGGATAGGATGTTGTCGCTACCGAATTCGTTTCAACACAACTATTCGATGCCTTGAACGGCACTTGGGACGGCTAAGTATGTTCTGGAAACCAATTCGCTCTTTTCTTTTAGCTGTTGCCAACTCAATTTGCACTCGAATCGCCGCCACGCTATTGCTAACTCTCGGCCTGTCCGGTTTCATCCTATCCCAACAACCAAAGTCTTTGCGTGATTCCATGTGGAAAAAAGTCGACGAAGCCGTCCAAAAGGGACTCCCGAAGTCCGCGATCGAAGCCCTTGGGCCGATCGTGGAGGGAGCACTTGCCGAAAAAGCCTATCCAGAAGCCATCAAGGCAATTGCCAAACGAGTCCTCCTCGAAGGCCAAATC
>JANMNR010000167.1:0-2894 GCA_031368325.1 Pirellula sp. | reverse complement strand
GTGAGCCGCTGTCGCCTGTCAAACGCGCTGCGGTCAAAACGAACCTGGCGTATTGGGAAAGTTGTCTACGATTCGTCGCCGGTTCTTGTCGCGCGCAGTGTGGTCGAGCACTGCAAATCAGAACGCCCGCGATGACCGAGGGCGAGGAGTGATCTCAACGCAAGTCAGGGCCGGGTGACCGAGCCCTTCGTGTCCATCGCTTTGTTCAAGTAAGCCGCTACGCGGCGGGGCTGGAGCGACGCAGTGTCCCGAGAACGTTCTCGCTGATCTCCAGCAAAGAGTCTAGCAGATTTCTGCCGCCGGTTCATCCTAAAGGGTTGATGTTTCTTTCCACTTCCCTTCCTATGAGGAGTTCTAGCATGTCCAATCCAAGACCCAACCCTAACCCAAAGAAGAGCTCGCCTTTCTTCGACGGAAAGTACTACAAAGCCATGGCCGAAGACCTCGACCTGTGCGGTATGGCTCAGCGGACTCACGCTGGCTATCTGCGCGCTGTCAGGCAACTCGCCGACCATTGCCAAACACCACCTGAGAAGATCACCGAAGCGCAGTTCCGCGATTACTTTCTCTCTCTAAAAAACAAGAAGAAGTTCGCTTATGGCTCCCTTCGCGTCGCCTTCTCCGGAATCAAGTTCTTCTATACAAAAACGTGCAAACGGCGATGGAAGTCTCTTTTGCAGTTCAAACTCCAGAACGTCAAGACTATGCCAGAGGTCATTACCATCAAGGAAGTGCTCCGTATCATCGAGCAATGCACGACGCTTCGAATGAGAGCTTATTTTTGGACTACCTACACTCTCGGTTTACGATTGGAGGAGTCCCTCAATCTCCAGGTTCCAGATATCGATTCCAAACGCATGATGGTCCATGTCCATAGAGGCAAGGGTGCCAAAGATCGATACGTGCCACTTTCAAGTTCAACGTTGAAGATCCTGCGGCAGTACTGGGCAACACATCGCCATAAGACTTTGCTCTTTCCCGCCGATAGTCGTGAACGAATGGAAGGTCAGGATACAAGTACCGTCATGAGCCGTTCGACTGTGCAAAGCGCGATGGTGAAGATCGTGCAAAGTATCGGCTTCACCAAACAAGTATCAACCCATACGTTGCGGCACTCTTGCGCAACGCATCTCCTCGAAGCCGGGGTTCCCATAAGGGCTATCCAGCAGTTCTTGGGGCACAGCAGTCTTCAGACGACCATGCTTTATCTCCATCTGACCGACACGGCTGCTGTCGATACTCGCAAGATTATCGAACAACTATTCCGCTTACCGTAAAGTTCCATGCCAACGGTTGCAGACTGCCTTCGGCAGCATGCTGTTGAGTATCTCCGTCACTTTGGCGACCAAGTTCCAGCCGGGCACCGTCGTGTCCTGAGCTTGATCCAGCGTTGCCGGACAGGTGAACTCGGGGCATTTGCATACGATTGTGAAGCTTGCGGATGTAAGCACTGGTTGGGTCGTTCGTGTGGCAATCGGCATTGTCCCAATTGCCAACACGATAAAACTCAACAATGGCTTCAGAAGCAGACACAGCGATTGATCCCCGTTGACTACTTCCTAACGACGTTCACCGTTCCAAGGGAAGTGGCTATGGTTCTTCGTGCGCATCAGAGCGACGCTTACCGCGCTCTGTTCGACACGGCGAGCCAGGCGATCATCGATGTGGCTGGTGCGACAAAGTCCCTTGAGAACGCACAGTTGGGATTCTTTGGTGTGCTCCACACTTGGGGAAGGGATCCACTGGTGTACCATCCGCATATTCACTACATCGTTGCCGGTGGAGGCGTTTCGGCCGACAGAGAACGATGGGTGGCAACACCAAAGAACTTCCTTGTGCATCATGGCACTTTGATTCGAGTCTTTAAGGCCAAGCTCGCGGACAGGCTTCGAGAACTTGGCCTGTACGATGAAGTACCCAAAGAAGCTTGGGAAGCGAAATGGGTCGTCGATATCAAGCCGGTTGGCGACGGAACGGCGACATTGAAGTACTTGGCTCCGTATGTCTATCGCGTTGCGATCAGCAACAAGCGGATCGAGTACTGCGATGACGAGCGAGTGGTTTATCGCTACACGCCGTCGGGAACCAATCAATCGAAAACGCGAAGCGTTGGTGGAAAGGAGTTCGTGGCTGGCTTTTTGCAACACGTTCTTCCGCCGGGCTTTCAGAAGATTCGGTATTACGGGTGGATGAGTCCAAACAACCGAATCTCGCTGGACTTGGTTCGCTGGTTGGTATGGCTTTTTCGAGGCTGGACATATTGGCTAGCCAGCGGCCATGCCCCTCAAGCGGAGCCGAAGGCTCTATCAACGGTCGCTTGCCCTCGATGTGGAAGTCCGATGAAGTTGGTGAAGGTGATCTACAAGGACTGTTCCTTGTTGGTAATGCTCTCGACACATCAGCAGCAACGTTACGACGACAGTGGATAGAAGCCAACCCATGCCAGTTCAATCCGTCAATCAAGGCACGCAGAATTTAGGGCCGATCGGACCCTACTGTCTGACGGTACGGACGAACCCGAGAAAACCAGCGCAAAGGAGTGTTGGTAGTGTTCGATCGAGAGAAGAATCGCAGCGAATTCGGACTGAAAGTGCTTTCGGAGTCCGTTCTGGCATCCCGAAAAGTGCTTGGAGGGTCACTGCCGGGCAATCTAACGTGAGATGCAAAGGAAGCAAAACCCTATGGGCAACTCTTAGAACCGTTGCTTGACATCGTACCGGGCATCTTGAACAGAGAATTTGAGCATCGGCACCGCTCCTTGCGTCGCTCGCGATGTCAAATTCTTATGTGTTCTGTCATTTTGCGAGAACTACTTGCAGGAAGCAAGTCGAGTAAAAGTTTGCCAATCAGCAACTCGGCAATTAGGAACGGGAAAAGTACAAGCAGCGCAATCG
>JANMNR010000142.1:0-2368 GCA_031368325.1 Pirellula sp. | reverse complement strand
CTGGCGGTCGCATCCGCAGTCGGCATTCGACACAAAAGAAAATCGAGGATAGTGCAAACAGTGCTGCTGCAAATATGCTCTTGGTAGACATCCATTTCTTGTGTTCGCCAGAGTTCACCGATGTGCCATAGCGCTGGTATTAGTGTGTTTTCCAGTACCTGCGACAACTGGCCTGCCGTCTCCAGTTGCTCCCAAATGGTTTCCAAGATCGTATCGATATTGCGATCCAGTAGATGCTTGACAATCTGTCGTGCGCCATCCGGATCGGAGGAATCTAGCGAGGCACATTTTTTTCGCGAGCCATTCCAAAAGAATTTGTAGGCTTGATCTAAATCCGCCCGATCGATTCGGCGATGCCCCCCCGTTGTCCTATGCAGAGGGATAGCATACCGTTCGCAGAGTCTCTTGAACGTAGAAGCGCTGACGCCCAGATAACTCGACGCATCCTTTACCGAGATCATTTGGTTCATAGACTTGCTCAAGATTGAAGTATTACCCGAGGCCGTTTGCCTGTTCAGTTCGCAATTGTGGGCGGGGCAATTGTCACGATGGATGGTTGACACTCTACGCGAGAACCATGCCTTCATGTTCGGTTGATTGACCATTGGTAAACAGCGGGTTTCGTTTGGTTAAGCAGCAAATGCTTTAAGGAAAACCTGTAGCTGAGTTGCAACATCGTCAAAGGTAACGCGAAGCCGTTGGATTTCCCGTGAGCAGTTTGGACGATCTCGTAATTGGCTAATTGAGTCAAAGCGATCATTGGTGGCGTTAGATCGGGCTCGCGTTCATTCAAACCCATCGGGCAACTCTTTTGCACTCAATTTCATTTGTGAAGTTAGGTTATGCGATGCATATAGATTGGGCAATCTTGGCGGTTTGAATTGCGCAAGGGAATCGTTCGCATCGGACCACACTCCGATTTACCAGACTTAGGGCGAGTTGAATGACAATCGAAGACGACGAGTTGATCAAGGATTTCATCGTTGAGTCACAAGAGCACCTTTCCGATGTGGAAAGCCAACTCCTGACTCTCGAATCTCAGCAGGATGGAGTCGATGTTGCATTGGTCAACAAGGTCTTTCGCGCAGTGCATTCCATCAAAGGTGCTGCTGGATTCCTGGGATTTGAAGTACTCGAGAGCCTTGCGCATCGCGGCGAAGAAGTGCTCAATCGGCTTCGCAACCACGAAATGCGACCGACCAATCTCGTGATCAACACTCTCTTGAAAGCAACGGATCGACTCAAGGGACTATTGGATTCACTGGAAACGTCCAATGAACAAGATGTAACCGAACATATTGTTGCACTTGAGCGATTACTCAATGGCGAATCCGCCGTCGTTGCTGAACTAGATGGGGCAAAGATTGTAGATACACCTGAGGAGGCTGTGCCAGAAAGAACCAGCGAGTGTGCGGCGCAACGCAATCCTGCGGAATCAATCAATTCAGTGATTCATGATGCAGCGATCGTATCGGCAGCCGATAGCACCATTCGTGTTGATGTGTCTCTTCTTGACACACTTATGACGCGAGTCGGAGAACTTGTGCTCGCACGAAATCAAATTTTGCAGTTCACAGGCGAACTTGGCAACACAGATTTGCTGAGAACGACACAACGCTTAAATCTCATTACGACCGAGTTGCAAGAAGGGGTCATGAAAACCCGCATGCAGCCGATTGGAAATGTCTGGAGCAAGTTTCCACGTTTGGTTCGCGACTTGGCCGTGATTTGCGGCAAGGAGGTGCGCATTGAAATGGAGGGCAAAGACACGGAACTGGACAAAACGATTATCGAAGCCATCAAAGACCCATTGACCCACCTCGTTCGAAACACGGTTGATCACGGCATCGAAAAGCCCGAGGTTCGCCGCTCCATCGGCAAACCGGTAGAAGGTTGTCTCACGCTTCGCGCCTTCCACGAGGGGGGCCAAGTGATTATCGATATATCGGACGACGGAGGTGGCCTCAATCTCGATCGCATCAAAAGCAAGGCAATTGAAAAAGGCCTCATAAGCCAAGAGCAAGTGGCTCGAATGCAGGAGCAGGAGATTGCGCAACTCATTTTCTTGCCCGGTTTTTCCACGGCGGAGAAGGTTTCCAATGTGTCTGGTCGTGGTGTCGGAATGGATGTTGTGAAAACCAACATCGAGAAGATCGGCGGCTCGGTGGATCTTCAAACGCGGCCAGGCCTCGGCACGACCGTCAAAATTAAGATCCCTCTGACTTTAGCGATTATCCCAGCGTTGATCGTGTCCAGTGCGGGCAATCGATTCGCGATCCCACAAGTCAACCTCCTTGAGTTGGTTCGACTCGAAGGCGAACAAACCACCAAAAGCATCGAATGGATACAGGGAGCACCGGTCTATCGT
>JANMNR010000138.1:0-6339 GCA_031368325.1 Pirellula sp. | reverse complement strand
ATCTCGGCTATCTTAGTAACTAAGTTTCCGGTTCGTGCTGTTGTGGCATAGGCAGCCAGCCGCCAACGGCTTCCAGCCTCATCTTTACCCACATATTGATTCAATCTAGAAACCTATTTCCCTTAAAGTCAAACCAAAACGATGCGATTTGCTCCCCCTCGCCCCGTTTCGGGGAGAGGGGGCCGGCGGGTGAGGGGTAGAATTGTCAGAAGCAAGTCTCCGGTTCAGTGATTTGCTTAGACCTTTGACGCAAGACATGGTATTGCGATCGAAACCAAAATCCCAATCAAAACACAGTGCAAAACCCCTCACCCCCAGCCCCTCTCCCCTAAGAGGGGCGAGGGGAGCAAAATCAAAAAGTTGTGGGCAAAGATGAGGCTTCCAGCCTGTGTTTTATCTTATTCACAGGCTGGAAGCCTATGCCACAGCGAATTGGGGGTCCGTGCCGAAGACTTCGTAAATGCAAAATCGACGATGGGTCTGTCAAGCCTTCAGCCCTACGGCTTTCCTGACGCGACGTCGAGCATGATACTCTCCGAGTGACTATTGAACTCGGGGGCGTACATGCATTGAATGCTGGCCATGCCGGTCGGATAGCGACCTGCGTGCTGCACTCGCACCGTGTACTCAAAGACATAAGTTCCCTTGGGCAAGTAGTCGATGAAGAAATGAGACGCCGTGTCCCGGGTGCTTTCGTAATAGGCGAGCCCATCTTGAAATCGGTATTGGCTCAGTACACTCACTGGCTCCGTTCCGCTTCCGCGATGGTCCTTCATGTGAACATACTCCATGTCGCGATCGGTTCTCAGCGTGATTCGGCAAACGATTTCGTCCCCGATTGACGCGGGCCCCACGTTCGGTTCGAGCACTGGCCCGCTTTTGGTCAGCGTCTTCTTGAACAAGGCCTTCTCAAGTTTCAACGGCGTCCCATCGTGCGGCGTAATCTTGCTAATGTCTTCGAGGTATTGCCAATGGACGCTCCCCCAACTGACCCCTTGGTCTGTCTTGGTCAACGTCAACTTTCCGAACTCAGGCTTGATCTCGCCGCGAACGAATTTCTGTTCGTAGTAGCCCGTGCCTGCCTCGACGTTTTCGGGCTGGATCGTTTGGTCCGCCAACTTCACCTGCACCAACGCATCCGAGCCTAGCAAATTATCGCCTCGCAACAGCAATGCGTATACAGCATCGGCGGTGGCCTTGGTCGTCTTCCAGTCCTGCGTTTGCTTTTGCTTGAGCAACCAGACTTTGCAATCCTCGACGGCGACTTTGTCGTTTGCCACTTCATCGAACGCTTCGATCATAAGTGCTTGCGTCTCGATCGGGGCGTGGTACCACCACCACGATCGTTCGGTGTCTCGCCAAAACATCCCCATCTCTTCGTTCGACACAGAACGTTCGCGAAGGCTTTTTACAATCCCTTGTGGCGTTTCAAGATCCCCAAAGCGTTGCAGGCCGATCGCGATATGGGCCTCGGACTGACGGTTGCCAACTTTGAGCCAGTGGTTTTTCGATTGGCGTTTCCAGTATTCGAGAGCCACCTGATGCTCTGGGGCAACGGGCATGTCTTTGAGAAAGAAACTGCGGCCGTAAATATACATGGCAATCGTTGTCGAGAGATGGTTCTCTTCTGGATCCTTGGAATGAAGACGAATATGGTCGTAACGTTCGTGCATCCAGGCATCGAGTCGTCCAAGCGCTCTCGTCGCAGGCGACACATCGATTGGAACGCCCAATTGCCTCATGCGACCGAAACCCGTCACGATGTAGAGTGACAAGTATTCGTTGTCTGGCCCGCCGGGGAACCATGGCCACATGCCATTATCGCGTTGCATCTCAGTCAACTTGCGCATGGTCCGTTCCACTTCAGAACGCAATCGATTCTCGTCGAAAAGGATTCCGACGTTGCGTCGCGACTGCGATTCTCGATCTGCGGCTCGCAACCACGGTGTCTCCTCGATCATAACGGACTTGATATCTTGGTTTTTCGATAGCGGCGAAACGAGGGCATCAGGCTGAATGTTTCGCCATGTATCAAAAACGCGACGGATCTTTGGGTCACTGTTGGCAATATGCTGCGCTAGGTGATTGGCATACAACCGATTAAAGGTTTGTTCGCTGCATTCGTGGGGAAACTCCATCAAGTACGGGAGCGCAAGGACCGCGTACCATGCCGGTTGAGAAACCATTTGGACGGTGAGCGACTGGTGCTTCAGCGAATCCGACTGGCCGGACTCAATGAGCTTCTTGAATTCAAACTGCTTGGTCGAAGCACCGCGGATGGGAAGCGGCATCGACTCCGTGACAAGAATGCGTTTGGAGAGGACGGGCAGCATACCTTCTTCTCCATCGGAGAGCTTGTCGGTTGCACCCACGGTTTTGTAGATAATTGGATAAGCACCGTCGGGTACGTTCAGTTTCCAGTGATAGCTCTTGGACTCACCGGCCGCAATTTCAAACGTCTGTTCTTTGGCTGCGTTGCCGTAGGCCGCGTCGACCGATTGATTGTCGCGAGCGTCAAAGAGGTTCAATGCGACGCGACCGGTTTGAACTTGGGCTGATTGGTTACTGACCTTGACGCTGAATTCCAGAACATCCCCTTCTCGCAGGAAACGCGGCGGGTTGGGTTGGATCATGAGATCCTTGGCGGTGATGACTTTGTCCTCGAGGTATCCGCTTCGCAATTCGGTATCGTGGGCGAAGCCGAGGAAACGCCAAGTGGTGAGCGCCTCCGGCATGGTGAATTCCAGTTTGGTGTTGCCATCCGCATCAGCGATCAAATTAGGAAAGAAGAAGGCTGTCTCGTTCAGGTTTGTGCGTGCGGAAACTTGGCTAAGGTCGGGGCCATTGCTTGGTTGGTTTGCTGGCGGTTGACCAGGTGCTTCGCCAAGACCCGCTGCGCCAGAGGCATCCATCATGGCATCGCCAAGCATGGATGATTTGGCCATCAGCATTTCGGGCGCAGCCGATGCTGGCATGGGAGGTCCACCGGGACCGCTGCCTCGCATACCACCAGATCCACCGAAACCCATACCACCCATCATGCCAGCCATTCTTGTGTAGTTCTGGACCTTCAACTCTGCGGGAAAATCGCGGTATCGCAAATCGACACTCATTGATCGGCTGGACCATTGGCCGCGGAAGACGTTTAGCGATTGCGCGTTGTTTTCAAAGGAGCTATTCATTCGCGAATAGTCCTGCCTAAACACACTGAGACGTTTCATCCAATCGTGCGGCAGGTACGCATCGAGGGACGCGTCATACATGGAAGCCACCATTTCTGCGGCGGCCCTGGAGGCGTTCGACCCTGATACGGTCAGCGTATACGTTTCCTTGCGACCTGGTTCCAACTTGGACACAAAGCGTTCCCATTTGAGTGTCAGATCTTTGTTGGTCCATGGCACGTCGATATGCCGCGACTCGAGATACGCGCGGTTCTCTCGAACGAAGGTTGTCCGAAGGGTGAAGCCGCCTCGCATGCCTTCGTTGATTTCTTGGGCGATGGCAGCTTGGGTAACGCCAGGCTTAGTCCAAAAGCTCTGCAACATCTTGCCGCGATGTTCGACTTCAACGAACGCTCTGCCCGTTTCGTAACCTGTACCCCAGATGGCGGCTAGCTTTTCGCCAGGTTGCAAATCCCACTTGGGTGCAGCCAAAACGTTCGGCAACTTGAGGCCGAGTTTATTCGCAGCCGGATCGATGACCCGAATGTTCAGTTCGGATTTGACGGGCTTGCCGTATTTGTCTTGAGTCTCAAGAACCGCTCGAAAGAGGCCTCGGTCGAGTTTGATGGAAACGTCTTGCTTGCCGTCGTCTGCCGTAGCGAAGTCGCTTGTCGAAGCAACATCGCCGAGAGCCCAATTGACTTGGTTGGCAGGATCGGGAAGGATGGTCGGAGCAGTCGACTTGGCAGGACGCCCGGGAGCTCGACCACGCCCGCGTGGCACGGCGGGACTCCGTTGGCCAAGGATGTCTGCTCTCAAGACCGATGTGGGTTCTTTCAAGCGATAGACTTTGAGTGTTCCCTTGGCAGCTTGACCAGTGCCATCGAGAGTTGTCGTGGCGATGGAAAATTTGGTATCGCTATCGGAAGTCAGCCAATCCTTGACCAAGACGTTCGCTTGCAACGCTGTATAGCCGACCGTGACGGCGCTTGTTCCAGTACGTGTTTCGCCGGTGGTGTCGGTTACGTCTGCAGTGATCTGGTAGTTGAAATTCGGTTCGTCTTTTTCCGGTACGCTGGCATCTGGCTTGGCGGTGAAGGTGACTTTGAAAGAACCGTTGGCTTCGGTGGTCGCCCAACCGTGCGTGATTTCTTGGGCACTGCCCAGCATAGAAGGCATGCGCCACGCATAGCAGACCATGAACCAGTTAGGCCATCGGACTTGTCGTGTGACGCGGTAGCGTACTTTGGCACCGTTGATTGCGGAGCCGGTATAGCTGGTCGCTTTGCCCGTGATCGTCACTTCATCGTTGAGCTTCGTAGCGTCCTTGGGGGCTTCTAGGGTAACGAGGAATTTCGGTCGCTTGTATTCCTCGACGCTCACTGCAGTCGATCCAGTGCGACCATCGTCGATGACGATTTGCATACTGCCAGTGCCTCGGTCACGTGGCGCGGTGAAGCTGCCTGTGAACGAGCCAAAGGCATTGGTGCGCAGTTTCAGTTTCTCAATTTCTTTGCCATTGATGTCGCGAAATTGGATCGTCACATCACGGTTAGGAACGGTCGCGTATTTGTCTTTGTCGGTGTCGGCGAGCAAGCAGACGCCCTTGAACTGGATCGTTTGGCCCGGACGATAGAGCGATCGGTCGGTGAAGAGAACGTATTGAACGAAGTTAGTCGGCTGTTCTTGCTGGGAATAGGTTCGTTGTTCATTGAGAACAGCGAGCTCTTGCCCATTGGCTGAAGCCAAAAGAAAAATACCCCGGTCGTTGCTGGAAACGGAGAAAAGGCCATTTGCGTCTGTACTAGTTGAGACTGCTTCTTTGATGCTGTTGTTCCGGTCTTGTCGAGCAAATGTTCGTATTTTTGCATTGCCGATGGGTTCGCCGGTCTTGGCATTGAGCACAAAGCCTTCGAGTTTTCCGTTGCCCCACGATTGCCGAAGAACGATGGCTAGGTTGCTGACCCAGACATCGCAGGTTGCAATCGGATTGTCATTGTCGGAGAAGTCGGGGGTGGAACTGGCGAGAATGAAGTAGTAGCCCGACTTGAGCTCCTTGGGAGCGGGCACATCGTGAGTGGCGTCGCGGTAGTCTTCGGTCGGAGGTAAGTCTGCAGACCACGCTAGCGCTGGAACTTGTCGAACGAATTGATCGCGATCCGTTTGATTGAGCGTGCCTGGGCTCCATCGGTCTTGGGTAAAGCGTGTGACCCAGTCGGCCTTGATTGCGCGAAAATAGACTTTGGTAATGTTTCGGTAGGTGACTCGCAACATTGGCGAGGGATCGTTCCAAACGCGTTCGGTCACGACATTCAGGTTCTTGGATTCGATATCGGTTATCAGGTTCGCACAGAGTTTGCCACCGATACTTTGAGGAAAGGCGTTTTTGCCCTGGATAGCGATTTCGCGAGCTTCCACGAGTTCATTCTCGTTTTGAAGTATATTGGCCCATCGATGACGCGCCGTGGCCGATAACTCATGCTTGGCATTAGATTCAGCAAAGGACTTGAGGGCTGCTTTCGTTCGGCTTGCTTTCTCCTCGCCGACGGCGTTTGCGTGGGCGAACTGCAAGCGTCCTAGGTCCGCATCGAGAAAGGCACTGCGTTCACTGTCGTCCTGATGGATTGTTAATAAACGTTGATACAGGAGGATGGCCTTGAGCTTTGGCGAAGTGGTGTCAGTGCTATTTGGTTTCCAGGAAATGAAGTCCGCAGTTGGCCCCAGGGCTGGACTGGATGCTTCGATTTCAAAAGCATCTTCGGCTTTGGCTCCAGCTTGTTTGCCGGACGAATAAAAGTTGATGGCTGAAAATGCGATGAAATCAAATAGGGTGGGCCGGTAGGTATCGGGAACTGTCCCTTTGGGAAACAAAATTTCGTAGGTCGCGATAGGGATTGCTCGCAGTTGAGCTTCGTTGGCAAGGGCCTTCGTGTAGTGCGAGTCGATTTCAGCAAAGAGGCGAGACAGATCCCAGGTGGTGAAGTCCTCGCCGGGTGGGGCAGTGGTGGCGGTGCGTTGGCCAAAACGCCAGCGATTTTGCTCGAAGTAACTCCAATAGAATTGAGCTTGGATTCCGTGCATGACGGGTAGCATTTCAGGCTGTGCTTTGACCATTTCTGCCTGCATGCGAGCGATGTGCTCTTCCGGTTTAGCACCCTCGATTTGGCCTTCGAGGAGG
>JANMNR010000091.1:0-10377 GCA_031368325.1 Pirellula sp. | reverse complement strand
GGTTCTGCTTTGGCAAGACGCCAATGCAAACGTTCCTCGATTCGAAACAGTTAGTCGAACAAAAAATGCTCGACCAACTCGTACAATCCAGTACGTAAAAATGGGTAGTTTCCGTCAGATCAAATACTGGCTACTACACATGATGATTGTTGGTTCAATTATGGCAGACCAGAACCCAAGCCTTGTTCCGCTTGTTTTTGTCGGTCTTGTATTGATGCTGTTGGGCGGTTTAGCACTTCTTGCAACTCAGATTTACCTTCTGGCGACACGCAGTCAGACTATTGGAAAGTACTTTCTGAAGACCCAAATCGTTGATTTCAACACTGGGGTTCGAGCCGATTTTGTGCAGTGCTTTCTGCTTCGTACTCTGTTGAATGGGATTATTGGAGCTGTTCCCTGCATAGGTGCGATTTATGGAATCGTTGACATCTGCTTTATTTTTCGTGAAGACAAAAGATGTATCCACGATCTCCTGGCCAAGACCTGTGTGATCGACATATCGTAGCCGGCAAACCTGACGCCGAAAGCCGCTAGCACCTAGTAGTGCGGCGGCTTGTCATCGGCAGCTGTTCGAGGAGAGTTGTCCGCTCCCAAAATGGACCGGACATCGGACTTTGCCTGCTCCAATTGCCGGCAAAGCACATCGATGGTCTTATGCTGCAGAAGCATTCCCTTGTTCAAATCGTCGACCGTCTTTTGCAGATGCGAGACGACGAACTCCAATTCCTGAATGCGTCGTTCATGACGTTCTATAGGGTCTTGGTTCAGTGCTTTGCCAGGTGTCATACTTGTCTACTTGCTCAAGATGAAGCTTTGTACGGACCAGCCATCTTGTTCGGTACGAACCACTCCGCCGCTAGCAGTGAAGAAATGTTGAATTGCAGCAAACGGTGGCAGTTTGGCTCCGTTGACTTTCTGCGGCGCAGGCTTCTCACCGTTCTTTGGCTTAAGGATCTTGTCCAGAATCGTAGCCATCATACTTCTCGATTCGGGCAGAATGCCTTGACGAAATAGCTCATATTGCATCTCAAACGCACGATCAGATCGCGTAATCTGGTTCATGCTCCTACCCTCGCCGCCAGCGACGTTTCCGAGCATTTCCATTACCTTGGCAACATCTTTTTCCTTTTCAAATGCGGTTTTATTAGCCGCAATCTTGGCTCCGCTAATCGCGTCCTTAATCATTTCGGCATCGGATGCAAAGATAAAGTAGTCTCCAAAAATAGTGATGGCCCACTTATCCAAGAGGGGTTCATCCTCTGCGTTTTCTTTGCCTTTGTTCCCTTTATTAACGTCGAAATCGAGTTCGAGTTCCGCGTCTTGCTTGTTTTCGAAACTCCAGATTCGGATTCCTTCAAAATCGATCGGCTTAGAATCGGGCTCTCCTTTGCCATAGCGTTCAAGGACTTTTGGCAACTTCGTGTTTGGATCGTTTAGCTTCAGAATGACCAAGGATCGTTTGCTATCGGGAGAAACAGGCTTGCTGATTTCTGTCACGACATGGAACTCGCTTGAAAGATACGGGAGAACCTCCTTTACGATGTCAATTTGAGGTCCTTGCGGATCATCTCGCATGCCCTCAATCATGCCCTCGAATGCTCCGTTGCTAACCAACGCGTCAACGATTCCTTTGAATTTAGGAAACGCCTCCTTAAGATTCCAAGAAAAGGAAAGTACCGTGGCGGTCTCTTTATTGATCCAGTCTGGAGCTTCGAGTTTGTCTAGGTTCGGAAAGTCCAAAATCTGAACGGATGGTGATGGCGGCTGCTTAGACACCAAATAGCCATGGTGGAAAAAATCGAACGGATCCGTTGCAATTTGTACGTTCCCGGCAAGGCATTGTAGATCGCTGAATCCTTCACGATCGAGGATCAAGAGAATGTCCGATTGGTTTTTGTTTGGCTTACCACCAATAGATCGCAACAATTTTGCAAAACCGATCGGGCGAACGAAATACTCAATCTCGGGCTCGTCTCCTTCGTTCGGTATTTTGGATTGCACTCGCTTGTATAGGTCGGAGTCAGCCAGCGATTTCGCTTTGTTTCCAGCTTGAGCCGACAGCAATTCCGTCAATGTTTTCAAGTCGTCGGTCGCAAACAGTTGATCCTTGGAAATGCAGTAGTACGATTCCTGTGCACGAATATCGCCTGCGGCTTTTGGGAGCGTATAGTGAAACGCTTTGACTCCGTCTATCGTGACGGACTTCTCAACCGCGTTTCGTTTCTTGAGTTCGTCATCGATTCGTTTCATAAAACTGGCCGCAGGAGTGTTTCGGTTGACGACATCGATCACCATGGCGATCGAAAACGGTTTGCTTTCGTTCTCGGCTCGTGAAATCCAACCGAGGCTCGTTTGGCCACCTGCGATATCCTTGATGTCCTCGAACTCCAAGTTCAACTGCCAACCCGCTTCGCTAAAACGATCTTGAATCTCCTTGCGTTGGGTTGTCCAGAAGTCAGCCAACTGTTTGTCTTCGGCGAGTTTGCCGATTTGTGTCGCGTTCCAACCCTTGAGGAATCCTTCCGAGTTCGGTAGCGAAATCAACGCTTGTGTTTCCTCCGGAAAAAGTCTGCTGGCTAACAGCGGTTTATCTTCTGCGCAAGCTGGGCTTCCAAACAGGAATGACAAAGCCACGATTATTGCGAGACAGCTGGAGAATCCAATTTGTGGAGCTCTGGAATGGAGGAGTGCACTCATGCTTGGTCAGGTTGGCGGTAGAGGGAGTCGGGTGTCGGATTCAGATTGATTTGAATGGTGAATAGTCAGCGTTTGCCAAACCGTGTATCGTATCGGAAATCTACAGGTCAAGGGAACCCTGTTTTCCTAAGCGGTAAACTTCCGAAAATCAATAAATCCCAACGAAAAAACGATTGCACATGGCCAAAGACGAAGAAGTTCTTGTAATTCCTGCACAATTGCTTGATCAACTGGGTCCGTTTTCTGGATTCCAGCCAAACGTTGACCGTTACCTTTCGACCATCCTGGACCGTGAAAATCAGTCCTTTCGTCCCAGAAGTTTGGTTGAAACAGATCCTTCCTTCAAGCAACTTATCCCATACGTCATTCTGGAATGCAGCGACGCCACAGGTACCCGCCTATTTCAATATACGCGAGGTAAGGGACAGGGAGAAAAGCGACTACATGCTCTGCGATCAATCGGGATAGGTGGCCACATTTCCGTTGAGGATGCAACGGGGGAAGACTGGTATCGAACCGGAATGCAGCGAGAACTCGATGAGGAAGTCTCGATCGAATGCAACGGTCAACATCGAATCGTAGGTTTGATTTATGACGACTCAACCGAAGTCGGTCGTGTTCACCTAGGAATCGTCCACATTATGCAACTCTCTTCGTGCAAAGTGCAAACGCGCGAAGATCAACTTGAGGATAGCGGATTTCAATCCGTTGAAACAATCAAGTCCGAGCTGGATCGGCTTGAAAATTGGTCGCAAATCTGCATCAAGCACCTCTATATGTAATGGGTTAACCCATTACGCCAGCTTGCTTCGTTGTTCAGCTAAAAACGCGTCGAACCGATCTTCCTCGATTGCGGCTCGCGCCCGGCCCATGAGGCGTTGATAGAACGTCAGGTTATGTATCGACAACAAAGTAGGACCTAGCATTTCATCCGCCTGGAACAAATGTCGAATGTAAGCTCGGCTGTGTTTGCATGCTAAACATGGACAGTCCGCTTCAATCGGTGCGTCGTCCTTTGCATGGCATTGATTTCGCATCTTCAACTGGCCATTAGCAGTAAAGGCCGATGCGTTGCGTCCGTTCCGTGTTGGCATCACGCAGTCAAACATATCGATTCCCCTGGCGATCCCCTCCACCAAATCGATCGGTCGACCGACACCCATCAAATAGCGTGGCTGATCGGATGGCAAAGCCGGACAGATCATATCCAGAATCCTGTACATCTCCGGTGGCGGTTCTCCGACGCTCAGACCCCCGACCGCATAACCGTCAAACCCAATTTCAATCAATTGTTCCGCACATTGAATTCTCAAGTCGGGATTGAGGCCTCCTTGAACGATTGCAAATTTGGCTTGATCCAACCGTTTCGCTGAGTCCTTGCAACGCTGAGCCCATCGGACACTTCGATCGCTTGCGTCCTTGACCGCTTCGTCAGTTGCCGGCAAAGCGATAACATGATCTAGAACCATCGCGATGTCGCTACCCAATTCCTCCTGGATTCGAATCGAATCCTCGGGTCGCAGATTGATCATGGAGCCGTCCAAATGAGATTTAAACGTTGCACCCTGCTCGGTGACTTTATTCATCTCGCCGAGTGAAAATATTTGAAATCCACCGCTGTCGGTCAAAATGGGTTTCTCCCAACCCATAAAGCGATGCAGCCCTCCAAGTTCCGCAATCAGCTCACTGCTGGGTCTTAACGAAAGGTGATAGGTATTGCCGAGCAATATGTGAGCGCCGGTGCCTTCCACCTGATCAATCGTCAGCCCCTTGACGGTTCCTTGCGTTCCAACGGGCATGAACGCAGGGGTTTCAACAACACCATGTGGCAGGTGAAGTCGTCCCCGGCGAGCCGCACTCTTGGAATCCGACCGAACTAACTCAAAAGGAAATGCTGTCGATCGGACCATAAATGTTGAAAATGATTGTTGAAGTGCCGGAATGAAACGTAGATCGCCTCGATAATGTAACGCTGCCTTCGCGGTTTGTAATGGGCTTTTTGGAGGTCTCTCGCACGGTTATGCTGATGGCTAGAAATGGTTGAGCGATTGCCGATGCCTCGGTCGAAAAATCAGAATGATGAAATCGGATTTAAGCGGATATGACGACAGATGCTAAACCAACGCCAACGATGATCGCGTTCTATGAACGTCGGACGCGAGAGCACATTGAAAGAGTCCGTCATTGTCTCTACGCGATTGCTGATGCAACAGCGTATGCGGACCAATTGCGGCAACGTGCCGCCGTTCACGACGAATCCAAGTTTAGCGTCGCGGAACGCGAACCATATATTTGGTTGACCGAATACCACCGATGTCGCAAAAGCGATGAGTCGTTTTCCTATCCACGGGGAGTGGAGGAACGGGTTCGCCAAGCAATCCATCACCATGTAACGACAAACCGGCATCACCCGGACTTTCACGCCGATCCTAACGCGATGTCTGATGTTGACCTAATCGAAATGGTATGCGATTGGACGGCGATGTCCCAAGAGTTTGATCAAGACCAAGGAAGCGCGAGAGGATGGGCGGACAAGGCTATTGGAACCAAAGTCCACTTTAACGCCGAACGACGTGCATTCGTATACGAAACGATCCATCTACTGGACTCGCTCCTTCTGCCTAAGTGACGTCGATCATTGCTCCAGCATTGTTCCAGTAACCAACGGTGTTAGGCCACCGCGGAGAGGCTAACCCCTGGTACGTATCTTGGATGGGACCGAAGCCGAGGGATTAAGCTTACGGCAACTGAATCATTGGAGGCACCGGGATCATCTGCGGAACCAAGTACGCTTGCGCGGCCACAACGAATCCGACCATAATCGCGAGTACGACGCTGTGAACGAAAACGTACCTCAAGATCGTTCCTTCTTGCCCGTGTTGTCCCGTCGCTACGCCGGCTACCACAATCGATTGCGCATCGATCATCTTGCCCATCACGCCTCCCGAACTGTTGGCTGCCGCAGCCAGGATGGGCGAGATACCGAGTCTCTCGGCGGTAATCTGCTGCAAGTTTCCGAAGAGGACGTTCGATGAAGTGTCGCTGCCAGTGAGAGCGACTCCTAGCCATCCAAGCAGCGGCGAGAAAAATGGAAATAGAAATCCAGTACTTGCGAATGCAAGACCCATCGAGGCATCGAGTCCGCTGTATTTCGTCGTGTACCCGAGTGCCAGCATGACCGCGATCGTAACCAGCGAGATGGCAGTGCGATGCAACGTCCCTAAAAATAGTACTCCCAATTTGAGAGGCGACATCCCCAGCATCGATCCAGAAATCAGTCCAGCAAGAAAAAGTGCCGTTCCTGTGGCTGACAGCCAGTTCATTTGAAAGATCGCTTTTTCGGGGGCTGGTGCAGCCACGACGGGTGCGTCACGTACCACATTCAAATGCAGACCAGGCACGGCAAGCTTTGGATTGGACAAGGCATTTAAGTGACTTTTTGCCTGCGGTAGTCCCCAGATAAATACCATGACGGAAAGAACCAGCCATGGGATCCAGGCAACACAAGCTTCGCGCATCGTAGGTGCAATTTCTTTGGTTGCCGCCGACTCGTCCGCAAAACGCCAAGTTGTTTTCGGCTGCCAAACTTGGAGCAATCCCACCAGGGTGCCGATGGAGACGATGGAGCTGATAACGTCCACCAACCATGGACCGTGATAGTTGCTAACGACGAACTGCATGATTCCGAAACTCAGGCCAGCCGCAAGGCAAGCCGGCCATACCTCTACCATCCCTCGCCATCCCGCCATCACCCAAATCAACCAAAAGGGGACAATCAGCGAAAACAAAGGGAGTTGCCGCCCGACCATCATGCTGAGTAGCTCAAGATCTATTTTGGTCACGTCGGCAAGCGCAATGAGCGGTGTTCCAAGCGCTCCGAAAGCGACGGGGGCCGTGTTTCCGATGAGCGCCAAGCCGGCCGCCGGCAGCGGTTTGAATCCAAGCCCAATCAGCATGGCTGCCGAGATCGCAACCGGAGTTCCGAATCCTGCGGCACCCTCAATAAAGGCTCCGAAGCTAAACGCGATCAACAAAACTTGAATCCGTCGATCATCCGCGAGTGCCGCAATCGATCGCTTCAATACGTCAAACTGGCCGGTGGCGACGGAGATGTCGTAGGTGAAGATCGCCGTCAACACAATCCAGCCAATTGGAAACAAACCATAAGCGGCGCCGTTTGCTGCTGCCGCTAGTGCGAGCGATGTCGGCATTTGAAAGACCCAGATGGCAACGAGCAGCGAAGCGATCAAGCCGGCAATGGCCGCGATATGAGCTCTAACGTGGAACCCAGCCAATAGCCCAAGCAAAATAAAAATGGGTAGCGACGCAACAAACGCCGACAAAAAGACATTTCCACACGGATCGTATTGCTGAGTCCATGGCGACATATTGATTTCAGTGGTTGGCTGCGGAACGAGAGGGGTTCAATCCTTCGAAGGATAAGCAGATGGCAGCGCAAACGCAAGCAGTGTAGCACGGCACTCCGTGCCGTTGGCAGTATGAAAACGGCACGGAGTGCCGTGCTACACTGTGTCCATTCTGATCTGATTGCGATCGAATTGAATACGCGAGTTAGATTCAAAACTCCAGCGCTCAACCAGAAATCAATCGCGATCTACCAAAACCTCCGAATACTCCGACGTACTCTACCTAATTTCCCCAATTGGAACGCCATTTGTATTTGGTTAAGTCGTGACCAGCAGCGTGGCTGTTCTGGGTACGATTGTTTGGCTATTGAATTGATGAGGGGGGTAAGCAGATGTTTTCAGCGATCGAAGTGAGTGTCAAAAAGTGCGGAACGATGTTGGCGGCCATTGGGTATCTAGCCATTTTTACACAGGCTACGTTTGCCAATCCCTGGTCCTGGACCTTGGGTGATGCAAATTCGGTGCAATGTCGAACCAAGGACATCGCGGAACGATTGAATCGCGAGTTCCCTTACAGTCAAGCGACCCAGGTCGCATTTCATATGGACAATGCAGCGTGCCAAATGGTCGACGCAATTAAATGCGGCGCCTCGTGGGAGCAAGTTCAGGCCAGTCTGTCGCGAACCTGTTCATTAGCCGGTCAAGTCAACGCTATAGCCAACGCCGATTGTCAGGTACGAAACGATCGCCGCACACGCGATTACATCAACGATTTGTCCAAGCGAATTGAACGGCTGCACTGTAACTTGGATAAAGCGTACGCAAAAACGCAGCCCAAGTTTTGTCCACTTCCAATCATTTCACAACGTCCAAGCTGGCGTTCGCAGGAACAAGCCCTTCCGTATGGCTTTCCAAAAAACACGTACGAATTTGATTCGCAACCAAGTTTTGATTCGCAACCAAGCTACGAACATGGTGTTCCATTCGGCGTCGTACCTGAGGCTTTGCCCTCTGGCAGACCAGTCGGTCCAATTCAGTATCGTGTAGAACGCTACGAACAGCGAACGCCACGCACTGCCGAATTTGTTCAACTAGGACTGCAAGCGATTAAGTTGATTGCCGAAAACCGATAAAGCCCATTCCAAATGCATTTTTTTGACCAGTCACAAGCCCCGAGGGCGGCACATGAACTGCCGCCCTCCCTGCTCTTCCAGCTAGGAAGTTTTTTCTCGCAAACCCAGTCCGCTACTCCCGCCTTTTTTTGACACCCCAGCCTTGTCACTGGCAGAGATGTTTCGCTCTTGTCTGCGATAGGCTCATTCAACGTTTGTAAGGTCGTCTTCTGAGTTTTCCAGTCCATCAGGTCCGTTCGAGCGAATTCGGAAGCGTTGACCATCCAGAGTATACTTGTATGCATTCCCCCAGGGATCGTTTCCTGATACTCGTTTCATGTATTGAGTCCAATTCGGCGACGCTTTGTCGGGTGATTTCGATAGCTCACTCAAGCTGCTTGGAAATGCATTGTTATTCCCATGCTACGCGTTTAGGCCTGCGACAAAAGCGAGGATCTCATTGGCTGTTTGCTCGATCATCTTCTGCTTTGCCGACGCTATTAGGTAGCGATAGTATTCGACGTCGGTGATGGAGCCATCACCATCTCGGTCAGCGACCGCGAAATCGCCTAATTTACCAAACTCAACTTTGTCGAGATCACCGCTGTGATCCTTATCGGCACTGGACATGAACCCGGTGGCGCTGTTCCACCTTCTGTCGTCCATCGGCGAATGCGATTTGTGGACAGCGTCCTTGATGTCCGCTAATTTATTCGATTTGGTATCGCCGAACGGTTGCCGACTGGAACTTGACCGCAGATTGCATTCAAGACGTTTTTTTAGTACTTGCAAAGCGTCTGGATACGTTTCGTCCAACCGGAACGAGCGGTGCCTTTCGAGCTTGGCTTTGGAGCATCACAAAAAATAAACTCATCGACCTTTTCCGAGCGTCAAGCCGCCAACCGCTCGCATCCGGAGGCAGCACCGCGAACTTGGCGATGCAGTCTATTGCCTCCGAGAAAGAATGGTTGCGCGACGAACCAACCGAGTCCATCGATATCAGTTCCTTGACGCGTCGAACGATCGAGCAGGTACGAAGCGAATTCACGGTGCAATCGTGGACGGTCTTTGAACGAACCGTCGTGGATGGAATTGACACATCCATCGTATCGAACGAACTGGGGCTTGCTCCCGCCGCCGTCCGACAAGCCAAGAGCCGAATCCTAAGAAGACTCCGTCAACAGCTCGGCGATCTTGCCTAGTCACCGACCGATCCTCGCTCCCCTTGCGGATTGTCGAGTGAAGTCTCGCTACTTTTTCTTCTTCTTTTCCTCTCGTTCTTTTTGCAGCCTACTGTTTTCTTTAAAGAGCTTTTCAAACTTCTCAACCTTGGGGTCGATCACACTTTTGCAATACCGCTCGTTAGGATGCAGTTTGAAGTAGTTCTGGTGGTAAGCTTCAGCGGGATAGAAGTCAGGAAGAGGACTCACTTCAGTGACGATCTTCTTGACGAACACTTTGTCCTCCATAAGGTGATCGATCATTTTCTTCGTCGCTTCGCGTTGCGGTTCGTCTTCGTAAAAGACAACCGAACGATACTGCGTACCGACGTCGAGCCCTTGTTTGTTCAGCGACGTCGGATCGTGCGTCTTGAAGAAGATTAGAAGTAAATCGTCGAATGAAACCAACGATGGGTCAAACGTGATTTGGCAAACTTCAGCGTGCCCTGTACGTCCTGTACAGACCGCTTCGTAGCTTGGGTTAACAACGCTGCCGCCTGAATATCCCGAAACGATCGACTTCACTCCATTAACACGTTGGAACACCGCTTCGACGCACCAGAAGCAACCGCCACCGAATGTCGCTTTCTCTAATTTCGTTTCTTCGGTCGGTTTGCTCGTCTCAGAAGGATTGAAACTGAATTTCCCTACGGGGACTTCCGATTGACCAAAAAGCCATTGGATCGGATTCAAGGCCAAGGCCAAGGTGGCAACAAAAACCAATGCCGGCCGGCTGTAAATCTTCATCGTATTTCTACCTCAGGATTCGGGTTCGTTTATAGCGACGGGACCGCCCGCCCGTTTATTTTAGCCATTGGATAGCCTACGGACAGGGCTGGCCCAGGGACAGGACAGGCTACAATACACACCAATCGATTTTTCGTAACATAGTTGCCTGTTTGTGGCTCGGGTGGTTTGATGGATCTGTTTTCGCACGCCGAAAAGGCCAATCGGGAAAAGTCGTTGCCTCTCGCAGCTCGC
>JANMNR010000083.1:0-11535 GCA_031368325.1 Pirellula sp. | reverse complement strand
GTTTTCGATAGCGACACGATTCTTGATTTAGCGTTCAAGCCGCAGTCGATCACGATTTATGGTGCAGGCGTTATCGGTTGCGAATATGCGTCGATGTTTCGGAATCTCGGCATCAAAGTCAATCTGGTGAACACGCGAGCAAAGCTACTCGAGTTTTTGGATGATGAAATAATCGATGCGTTGAGTTACCAAATGCGGGACTCAGGTGTCGTTCTACGGCACAATGAGACTTTTGCCAGGATTGAGCCACACGAAGATGGTGTTGTTCTATTTCTTGAGAGCGGAAAGCAAGTCAAGACGGATATCCTGCTATGGGCTAACGGTCGGTCGGGCAACACAGACGACTTGAACCTGCGGAGCATTGGGATTGAGGCAGATTCCCGCGGACTGTTGCATGTGAATGAGAAATTTCAGACATCGTGTCCAAACGTGTATGCGGTTGGGGATGTGATTGGTTTTCCGTCTCTGGCTAGTGCGGCCTATATGCAAGGCAGAGCAGCTGCTCAGCACATAGCGGGTGACAATGAGGTAATGAAGCTGACAGACATCCCCAACGGAATTTACACCAGTCCGGAAATCAGTTCGATTGGACGTTCGGAGCGTGAATTAACGGAGGCCAAGATTCCGTACGAAGTGGGTCATTCTCAGTTCAAGAGTCTGGCCCGGGCGCAGATTACGGGCCGTGCGATTGGCATGTTGAAGCTGCTTTTTCATAGAGAGACGCTTGAAATCTTGGGCGTCCATTGCTTTGGTCCAAATGCATCAGAAATTGTGCATATCGGACAAGCGATCATGAAGCAACCGGCGCCGCTAAATACGCTTGAGTATTTTATCAATACCACGTTCAACTACCCGACGATGGCAGAAGCTTACCGGGTGGCGGCGCTAAACGGATATAACCGGTTGTTTTAGTGCAGCCGTTTGTTTTCGCTGCACTTAATCGAGGAACTGCGTCAAGCGGCGCTGCCAACTGCTAAGTCCCACGGCGGTTGCCGAACCAGTAGATGTGTGCGCGATCGCAGACTCTCAAGTCGTGATCGCGGCACCAGGAAGTAAGCCATGTCGACTGCAAACGCAGGTCCTCCGCCGTAGTCCCTCGCGGCATCAACATCACTCGATCGCGATCCCATTCTCCCAGCTCTTTCAAATACTCGAGGACTTCCTCCGCATCCAAAATCGATCCGACGACGAATTTGAGTTGGTAGTCTCCTTGTGCCATCAAGCTGCGGACTACGTCTGTTTTTTTGCGTCGAGCATCGTGTTGTTTTATCCATTCGTCGGTGGCATAACCAATCGGAGTTGAATTGCTAAGCTTCGGACTAATGGACCAAAGATCGCACGGAATGTCGCGATGGATGGTTCCTGCTGTCTCGATAGTGATGTGACGGTTTTTGGCGTGGAGCGATTCGCAGAGGTCGCGAATTTCATCAAAGATCATCGGTTCCCCGCCCGTGATCACAACGTGCGAAGTTGTCCATTTGGTGGCTGCGTCCACGATAGCGTCGACGTTCCACGAGTCCCCCTCGGGCTCCCAGGAAGCGTAACGGGTATCGCAAAACCAGCACCTGAGGTTGCAACCGCTCGTTCGTATGAAGACGCTGGGGGTGCCTGTAAATTTGCCTTCCCCCTGGACGCTGTGAAAAATTTCCGAGATCCGGATCACGCTGGCCTCAAATTCGCGTCGTTGGAGCAATCTATCTGCCGTCCCGTTGGCAAAATGCACTGTTATTCTAGTGCCGAATCATCAGAATACACAAAAACCAATTCCACGCGTATCCAGTTTGACCGTTATCCCTAGGAGAATTTCCTGTGCCTGGCACACCGTTCCAAGATCAACTCGAGTGCTTTGACAACTCTTTTCCCGATCGCGAGTACCACATCGAGATCGAATGCCCCGAGTTTACCTCGATGTGTCCTAAGACGGGACAGCCTGACTTTGGGACTCTCATCTTCCGATACGTTCCAGACGCCAAGTGCGTGGAGCTAAAGAGCCTCAAGCTGTATCTTCAAAAATTCCGCAACGAGGGGATCTTTTACGAGAATGTCACCAATCGCATTTTTGATGACTTCCTTACGATCGTAAAGCCGCGACGCGCATCGCTGGAAAGCCGATGGGGCGCACGCGGTGGGATTACGTCCGTCATCACCGTATCATTCGACAAGGCCAAGTAAAATGTCCGAAGCAATCCTTCCCAATGCGATGCCCCCTGTACTGCTGAGTGGTTTTTCGGATGAGGCCGCAAATCAGAAAACGGCCGAACAGCAATTTTGCGCTTTTGCTGCATTGGGACTGCGTTACTACACGTTGCGGTTTATTGATGCCGGTGCTGGGATACAAAATGCGATGCTGCTCTCGCCGGAGTCGATCGAACAGATCTTGGATTTGCAGGCGGAGTATGGTTTGAAAGTGTCGTCGCTTGGGTCGCCTATTGGGAAAGTAAAGCTGCTCGATGTAGAGGATGGCACATCGAATCGCTTTGTGCCGTTCCACGAGTATCTCAGGAAAGATGTGCAACGTGCCTGTGATCTCGCAAACACGTTTGGCAGCAAGCTGATTCGCGGCTTCTCGTTTTATCACCCACGGGGAACTGATCCCGAGTTGCATCTGAGCCAAGCTATCGATCAGCTTGGTCAAATTGCACGTTTGTGCGATTCGCACGGTCTAACCTTCGGCCTTGAGGTCGAAGCCAACTTGATTGGACAAACAGGAAAGCTCCTTAAAAAGCTGTACGACGGCGTAGCCGATCCTGCGATGCTGTTGATTTTTGATGGCGCGAATTTGGTATGCCAAGGAATGTCTACCGAGCAGGTTTTCGAAGAGTATTTGGCGATGAAAGAAGGGATGGGATGGCTACACGTCAAAGACTATCAACGGCCATCGATGCGTTCGTCCCACGTCGATGAAGAATCGCTCAAAAGCTTCGTCCCTGCCGATCAAGGTGACTCTGGCCATGAAGCTATTTTTCGGGACGTCAAGCGAGACTACTCGCAACTGTTAGCCAAGCTTGCCAAGCGAGGTATACCCGGATTGTTTATGGACTTGGAACCGCATGTCAAAGGGGGCGGGCAATTCGGGGGCTTCAGCGGTCCGGATGGCTTCGGCGTTGCAATGCGAGGATTGTGTCGCGTGTTAGACTACGTTGGGTTGCCGTACGACCTGCGAACATTCGCAGATATCCGCGCTAGCGTTGCTGCGACAAACGCAACGAAAGCAGGCGCGTAGTTCCTGATGAACAGACCGTCAAAAATAAACACTTGGAGGGACGAGTACCCGTTCTCATCGCAGTTTTTGGAACTGGAACCGAGTGTTCGAATGCATTATGTGGACGAGGGACCAACCGATGGATCGGCCGCCTCGATTTTGTGCGTTCATGGCAACCCGACTTGGTCGTTCTACTACCGTTCGATCGTCGCACGGTTTCGAGAGACGCATCGTGTTGTAGCCGTCGACCACGTAGGCTGTGGGCTAAGTGACAAACCGCAGCAGTACAAGTACACGTTAGCCCAACACACATCCAACTTGGTCCGCTTAATTGACTCGTTGGATTTAAAGAATGTCACTTTGGTTGTCCACGATTGGGGCGGAGCGATCGGGCTCGGTGCTGCTGTATCGAGAACGGAACGGTTTCACAATGTGATGGTGCTGAACACGGCTGCTTTTCCACCTCCGTACGTTCCACGTCGAATTGCCGCTTGTAGAATCCCTTTGCTCGGTTCGTGGGCAAACCGTTATTTAAACGCCTTCGCACAAGCTGCAATCACCATGGCCATCGATCGATTGCCTAAGCTGAGCGACAATGCCCGCGAAGGTTTGCTTGCACCGTATGATTCGCCAAAAAACCGGGTCGCGATTGATGGATTTGTTCGAGATATCCCGATGACGCCAAAGCACAGTACCTGGAATGTGCTGGTGGAATTGGAACGCAATCTGCCAAAGCTAAGCGGGTTACCGATTCGTTTTGTTTGGGGAATGCGAGATTGGTGTTTTCGTCCGGAATGCATGGAGAGATTGAATCTTGCGTGGCCCAATGCGACGCGGCGGGAGCTCGACGATGTTGGGCACTATGTCATGGAAGAAGCATCGGCCGAGGTTCTTGAAGAATTGCAAAAGCTGATGGCTCACAATGTCGATCGGCAGTAGAGTTCGCATCGCGATCGAGACCGAGTGTTCGGCTGTTAAAGCAGGCAATGTCCATCCTGGCGCTTCGTTTGTGGATCTGAATTACGGACACTTTCTCTCTGCGGCCAAGGCAATCGGAGGTCAGGTCGACTTATGCGCTGACGAGTCGGTCGGACAGATTGCACTGAAGTCCGTATCCGCGATGATGAATGCCGTCGGCACGAACACGAGTCTTGGGACCATATTGCTGATGGCTCCTCTTGTAGCTGCAACAAATAGATTAACCGGAGCATCACGTCAAAACGGGGACTTGCAATTGGCGTTGAACGCAATCCTGTTAGGTATGACGCCCGAAGACGCGCGGGATATCTATCAAGCCATTCGGATCGCCAATCCAGGTGGGCTGGGCGATTCGCAGTCGATGGATGTGCGCGATGCCGCGCCGCTGGACATTCTCCAAGCGATGCGGGTTGCCTCGAGTTGGGACGATATTGCACTTCAGTATGTAAGTGATTTTGAACTGGTCTTTAGCATTGCGCGAAGGGTGGAAGCGAAACGAGTGTCAGGGGAGGCGACAAACGAGGCTATACGTTGCATTCAGATGGAACTTTTGGCGGAACGAGTTGACAGTCTCATCGCGAGGAAGCAAGGGTTAGACTTTGCGAAACAGGTGCAAACACGAGCCGCCGAGGTGATCGAGGCTGGTCCATTTGGTGGTCAAGATTACGAGCGAGCATGGAGGCGATTCGATGCAGAGTTGCGCGATTCTGAGCATCGCGGCAATCCAGGGACGATAGCGGATTTGATTGCCGCCGCGTCCTTCGCAGGAGACTACGGCGACAGCCTGCTCCTCCCTCCCTAGCCATACAGATGAATGAAAGACACGTACTCCTGGATTGTTCCGTCCATAAAAAAAGTCCACCGAATTTGCAATCGGTGGACTCGTGGTGTTCTTAGGTGCAGTAGCTCTTTGGGAGCTAGACTATGACCGTTTCCTTAATCTTTTGCAGGAAGTGATCGCCGGTTGCTTTGGTCAATTCTTTGACGTGCTTCTCGGCCTTTTTCAGGTCTTCGTATTCGAACACTGCGACTCGTTTTAGGTTTTGGTTAAAGACTCCCCAGTACAACTTGATTCTAGGCTCAGCAGCGACCTTGCGAGTTCGCTTTACTTTTGGTGGCGCTGGTGGGGCATTCGGGTCGACTTCCTTGACGGCCTTCTTCTTGCGTGGGGTTTTCGGCGCGGTTGCCATGGAAAAATAGCTCCAATTAGAAATGAAGAAAGCAAGTATGGCTTAAAGCCAATCGCGAACGAAACCGCTAGCAGTGTGCAGTTGAAGCTGATACGGCCACGAGAGCTTCGATCGACTCGACAGTCACACATTATAAACCATTTGAGGCGTTTCAAGAACTCCTGCTGGCAAAGTTGTTCGAAAAAACAGCCCCATCAACCAATTCCCAGCAAAACGGACGTGCTTACAGGCTCCGCATGCACTACAGTTCATCGAGGACTTCCATTTTTCCTCGCTGAAGTTCAGCCATCAGAGCGCCCAGCGTGCGCTCCGTTGCCATGACAGTAAGGACTGGCTCACCTACCGAAATCGAGGTGCTTGGGTTGGGTATGTCTGCATACAGATGACCCTTTGCCGCTAGGCTCGAAGGACCAGACCAGCGTTGCGACCACCACTTGTCGGACTGGTTCGGCGCTACAACGAACGGTTTCGGTGCATAAACAATGAGCTTTCCTAACAGCACGTTGTTCGGACTCGCCGAACGCTCAAGATACGTCGACGCGATTTCCAGAAAGCGTTCATTGTTGAGGAGACTGCAAATGCACAGATAGTGATGCTGGACCATTGGAATCAACAAGGAAACGTCCAAGATGTCCATGCTTGCGCTCCAGCGAGGATTGATTTCAAGCAAGGTGAGTTTATCGCCACTCCGCAGAAAGTCTGCTTGCCAGAGACCAAGGAGTTCCGTCTGGGCACCCACCAAATTCGCAAAGTTACGTAGCTTCAAAAGTTGGTCGCTTGAAAGATCGATTGGGCCGTAAGATCCTCGATACGCATACTTGGGTCCGCCCTCAAAGCTGGATTCCGGTTGCCAAGACGCTGTGGCACCGACGACAATACTGCCGAATGGACTGCTCAAAAAAGTGACACCTATGGGTTCGCCCTTAAGACGTTGCTGAATGTACGAAGTGGCCGTGGGATAGAACGAAGCTGGGGCCTGCCTTTCTTTCTTTGTCCACTCCGTTATGGCATTGCCGCCAGAGCCTACGATCGGTTTGACCAACCACTCAAAGCCCGGATACACCTCGTCCGCGCGTTGAATCTCACTTTGTGTCCGCAGTGTAACGGGCCAGCCCAATTCGCTAGCAAGCGCCCAGACTGCCCAGTTCTCCAAGGACCGCATTGCTCGCAACGGAATCGCGTCAGCCCCCGATACCAAACCTCTAGCTTGGCACTCTTCGACCAGTTGGGGCCGATTTTCCATCCCACCAGCCAGCAGTATCGGAACATTCGGGTATCTGGCATGCAGGGCTGCAGGCCAGTCGGGGGCATTCAGTTGATAATGATCCTTGCATTCGCTGACTAAGTCCCGGTCCGAACACATGTCTACGGCGATCACCTCGAAGCCCTGACGCGTGGCGCATTGGGTTGCGGCTCGAACGCTAAATCCCACAACAGCAATTTTCGGCGAGGATTCCATCGCTCACGTCCCCGGTGTCATCGTACAGAAACCGATCAAGTATCCAACTCTGCCAAACCGGTGCAATCCGGAATGTCACAAAACACGACAGGAACGCCAATCGAAACGAGAATTATTGTTTTAAATCAGTCTAGCAACCGCGCGCTCGAAATCGATAGCATTACGGATGGCGGACCGATCGAGGTTCATGGAATGGCAATCGCAAGACCAACGGAGGGCTGTATGCGAATCGAACAAAGCTGGCGTAGTGGGCATACACTCGTAATTGTTGGTTTTCTTTTGTTTGCCGGATGCCAAGGTTCTCAGGCTGGAGCGCAACGCTGGAGTGGCGGCATCTATGGCCAGGGAAGCGAGGAGCGTCAGAAATTTCGTGCCGTATCGTTCGATCCTTACCCGCTAAACGACATAGGTCCTGAAGTCGTCGGAGGTCGCCCCCGAGGCTTTATGAACCCTCTACCAGAAGCAAATCGAAATCAAATTCAGTCCAAAGCGACGCGACGCCAGTCGATGGGCAGCGGGTGGTAACCAGAAGACTTTCGAGCCATACCTTAAAATCTCCGGTTTCGTTGCTGAACGCTCCCTGAGTTCCATTTAGCGTCTAAGATAGAACCCCAGTGAGTTGTTGACCTAGTCCAAACCAACTGGAGATTTCGATTGATTGACGAAGACGAACTCGTTTCCCAAGCGATGGATTTACCAGAAGCCGAAAGAATCGCTTTCATCGAAGCTCGCTGTGGTTCTGACGTCGGGTTAAAGTCCAGAGTGCTTGGGCTCCTCAATATTGGTTCGCTGATTCGTAGAAACGCCGAATACAGCGACTCATTGCAATCCAACTCTATACCATTGGGACCGACCAAAGCGCTCCGATCGAGAGAATACGAGAGTTCCCGGAAGCAATCCCTTGTCGAAGGTATGATCTTTGATACGCGTTTTCGTTTGATTCAGAAGATCGGCGAAGGGGGGATGGGCGAAGTTTGGGTAGCAGATCAATTGTTTCCTATAAAACGACGCGTGGCAATCAAAGTGATTCGCGATGGCTTCGAATCCCCTCAGGCGCTGCTTCGATTTGAACTCGAAAGACAAACGCTGGCTGTTTTGGACCATCCCAATATTGCCAAAGTGCTCGACGGCGGCATCGAGCAAAGCTCGGACGATGGCCTAGATGGCCACCGCTCTCGACCTTATTTCGCTATGGAATGGATTCAAGGTGTCCCGCTTACCAAGTTTTGTGACGACGCAAGATTGTCTGTCAAGGAACGCATCAAGATCTTTATTGCTATTTGCATGGCTGTGCAACACGCGCATCAAAAAGGAATCATCCATCGGGATCTAAAGCCTTCGAATATTCTTGTCGCTACCGTCGACAGCCAGCCGGTACCCAAGGTTATCGACTTCGGGATTGCAAAGGTGCTTGGGATTCGCTTTCTGGAGGACTCTCCGCAGACGCAAATCGGCACCTTGATCGGAACGCTCGAATACATGTCTCCTGAACAGGCCGAGCCAAACAATCTGGATATCGATACTCGGAGCGATGTCTATTCGCTGGGCGTCATCCTTTATGAACTGCTAACCAGTGTTCCCCCATTCACGCGTCAGTCCCTTCGCGAACTGGGGTTTGGTGAAATGCTGCGAGTTCTTCAGCAGGTTGAGCCACCGAGGCCATCCACACGAATTTCTTCATCCGACGGAATGCCAGACGTTGCCGCCGCTCGTCAATCCGAACCAAAGAGCTTGGCAGCGTTCATCCGGGGAGATTTGGATTGGATTGTAATGTGCTCTCTCGAAAAAGATCGAGGGCGTCGCTATGCGACAGCCATCGACTTTGCATCGGACCTGCAGCGATTCCTGGACAACGAACCGGTTACGGTACATCCTCCGAGTATCTCCTATCGAATGCTCAAATTGCTCCGTCGTCACCGTGGAAAGGCGATTGCAGTAATGATGGTGATGATTTCCCTGTTAGCCGGGGTGGTGGGGACAACAAGAGGAATGCTCGTTGCCCGCTTGGAAAGTGTGCGAGCAAATCAGGCTGAGGCAGCAGCAACAACCCAAGCCAAGGTTGCTTCGGATGAGCGGGACAAGGCCCTTTTGGCAGAAATGGAATCGCAAAAGCAAGCTACCATTTCACGTGCCGTTCGCGATTTTTTGCAATCGGATTTGCTGGGACAAGCCAACATCTTTGTGCAAGCCAAAGACTTGAGTGGCTCGGCAAAAACGGCGGAGCAGCTGAAGCCTGATCCTACGATTCGACAGTTGCTAGATCGAGTTGCCAAACGATTTGAGGCCCCAAGCATCAACGACAAGTTAACGCCTGAGGTAGAAGCAGAATTGTTCGAGGTCATCGGCAACACCTACCGTTCTATTGGCGAATTCGAAAAAGGGATTCACTTTTTGAATCGAGGAGAAAAACTCTTCGAGTCGACGTATGGTGTCGACGATCCCAGGACGCTTTGCTGCCAAGTCAAGCTGGGGCGAGCAAAATTGCAATTTGGCGAGTCTCTTGTGGCCCTCCAACTCATCGAGTCCGCGGTTGCTGGCCTCACTCGAACGCTTGGGCCAAAGCATGTCGATACACTTGACGCTGAGAGCGCACTTGCTTGGGCTCTAAGGTCGGCCGGACGGAATGAAGCAGCCGTTCTGGTGAGCGAGAGCATACTTGGCAGGTGGCAGGCACGCCCCGATTCAACGATCGAGACATTGAAGATTTTGGATGACCTTTCTTGGGCATACAAAGACTTAGATCGGTTGCCCGAAGCGCTCAGCATCAGCGAACAGATTGTGCCAAAGTTCAAGGCTCTGGTCGGCGAGGAACACCCGAATACTCTAATTGCCATGCACCACTTGTCATGGCTTTATTGGGTCAGTGGCAAGCAAGAGGAGGCTATCGATACGAACGAAGCCTGTTGGCTAGGACGAATCAAGGTTTATGGTCCCGAGCACCCAGAAACACTCTGGGCAATACACACGCTTGCTGATTTTCATTTTCAACTCAAGCGGTTCGACCGAGCGATTGAACTTGGCATTCTGGTATTTGTTGGACGTAAACAGGCATTGGGGGAATTGCATCCACAGACCATCAGCAGCCAGTACCAGCTCGCTGGTTTCTTTCTTGATTCGGGCGACGAAGCGGAAGGCCTGGCACGGTTGATCGAGCTCGAAAAGGTCCTCGAAAGGTCCAACGATCAATCGTCACGAAGCATCGAAATCTTGAAGCGACTTGCGGACTGTTTGGAATCAAGAGGCGGCGACAGTACCAAAGTGCGAAATCGCATCGCTGAGTTGACCTCGCGAAAAGAAGCCAAACCATGATTCAAGGATTGATATGATAGCAACTGAAATTGAGTTGCTTGTCGGCCAGATTCGAGACTGGGGTGCACTATTTCAGGCGAAGGTTTCAGATGAGCAATTTCACTACGCACTGGATATCAATCGACGTTATGATGCGTTAGCCAATCATACAACCGCCGAAAACTTGGTGGAGCTCAGACTTATTCGGTCCCTCTGGGCGAAAAGATCGGCGCAACAAATTGTTCAATCCGTACCTGCTTCCGACGCAATAGAACTTGAGAGTGTTTGCAGGCTGCTTGGTAGTTTGCGCACCCTCATCCGCGGCGAGACTGTAGAGCGGCTACTGCACAGACAACGCGCGGTAGGTAACCATTCAAGCGGTAGAGCGTTGGCCCATTTATTGGCCGAACACGCGGTCGCGGACGACGCGGGGCAATGGCTGCGCGAGTTGTGTGCCCCTCCGGAGTTGTTTCGGAGGCTAGGTCCCTCGCGGATAGCAAAGTTTCGCCCTTCGAGAAAGTCCGGAAAGTTTGACCACTCACAGTGGCTGTTTCAGCCCGAAATGTCCGATTTGGACTTCGTCGACGGAGACCCAGATCGTGTTCGTATTCGTGGTATCGAATTCCGTTCAGGAGACATTGGCATCGTCGAACTAAATCATCCCGGTGACGGTCTACTCGAGAGTTTTCTGGAGCAGCCCGGTTTGGCGCCGCACGCGATGCTGTACGTAACGCGTCGTGTTAAAGCCCCGAAGTCCGGTGAACTCCTTTACCTGCCATCCGTCCTAGAGATTTATGAGGGGGGCTGGCGATCTGTTCCTATAACCACGGCGCTCCATCCTGAGTTTTCTTGGTACTCCGAGTGGGTTAGGCCTAAGATCGACGGACAAGCGTTGGGGCAAAACCTAGGGGAACTACTAAGCGAAGCCATCGATACCATGGAGGTGTTTTCCTTCGACTTTCAAGCGCGTCGTGCGCCGACGGGGGGGTACTATTCTCGCGAGCTCGGAGGGGCATGTGCCAGCTGCACGAACCTGATTCGGGTTCCGTTTGAGAGGGCGGGAATCAACAGCCTGCCCTATCCTGTCACACCACTCGTTCCCAACGCCGCCAGCAACTTGGCCATTCTAGGTATCCCTGACATACCCGGCATCCACACTCCGACCAATATTCTTAACGATTCTGGATTCGAAAAGATTGGTGTTGTCGACAATGGCTTTCCAGAGCTTGGTTACGCTCAAGCTCTGGTGATTGGGCGACCGGAATTGCCTGATACGTTTGGGGGCTGGATGTCGAACAAGAGGCTGTGCCTCGAAAACCTCCCAAACTGGAGGAGCGTGAGGCATTGGAAGAGCGCTTGGGAATCGCTGCGAATACGCATTGGGCAGTCCGATGGCGCCGTTAGTCACGCGATACGGC
>JANMNR010000065.1:0-2081 GCA_031368325.1 Pirellula sp. | reverse complement strand
CCAGACGCAACCTACGAAGGAGCGACCCGTTGTGCGCAGCCGCATTTCCAACTAAGCCAAGTTGATCGAGAGTCGAGTCGATCTCCGCATCGATGAAACGACTCGCCTCAGTCGATCGCATTGCGTTCACGTTCTTGAGTTGATAGGGTAGCACGATCGATACCGGAACGATCTTGTTCCAAAATCGAGCGGTGATCATGTGCTTGCCGGGACGATAGCAAACCGCTTGCAACGGACGGATAGTTACTTCAACCGACGCAGGATCATCGGAGTGAAAAATCGTCCTTTCCGAAACATCGGCTTCCACGCCATCCGAAAAGGTGGCGATAGCATGAATCGGTATCGGTTGGCCCGTCGTTGTTGCTGTCGCTTCAGCGGGGGACACCCGCAATTGTTGGAGCTGCCGTTTGACTCCACGCTTTGCACCTTGTTCGAGCCAACGCCGCAGAATGGCAACGCTCGATGATTCCTCATCGAACACGGTTCCACCGCCATGTTCGAGTATCCCCAAAGGCTTCATTAACACCAAGCTCTTCGACGTGTTGAACAGATTGATTCGTCGTCCTTCCGCGAATCGGACGATTGCCGAGTAGTCCGCATCGGGGTCGCTTCCAAACAGGGACAGATGAAGCCCGCCCCTGCCCGCTGCGGCACCATGGCAAGCCCCTGCATTGCAACCAGCATGGGTCAAAACAGGCAGGACCTGCGAATCAAAGTCAACAGGTGCGTCTGCTGCGTTGAGCACGGATGCAACTAGCAGGAATGCGACAATCATTCCTTTGTAGCCTTTTTGGACCGAGACGGCTCGTCCTTTTTTTCACGGCTCTCTTTGGCCCATTGGGTGAGAACCTCTTGTGCTTTCGGTATGCCATAGTCCGAGAGTTTGCCACCGCCAGTGACGGCGGTCGCGATGCGGTAAACTTCCTTTCGAACCGCTTCGTCCGCTTCCATTTCTTTTTCAATTTGCGCAGCGATTTGAATCACCTTTTCTTCGCTCGCGGTTTTTTGAATGAGCGATCGCATCACGCCACTCATGTCGGGGGCTTTTCCCTTTTGGTCGGTCTGCATTGCCCGCATCGCGTCCTTGCCAATCAACTCTTCCAGAGGTGGAACTGTGCCGCCGTCGAGGTCCGCAATGGACTTGACTATTTTAGGAAGATCGACCTGCAGACTCGGCTGTACCAACGTATGGTTGGCTACGACTTTGTCATCCTTGCACAATAGGATGGTTAGTGTCACCAGTCGATTCAAACCGTAACTGCCCGGCCCCTCGCGTCCCTCAAGCGATACGCCCGTGGCTGTATCCGCGTTGAAGGCATGCTTCATGCGTTGGAAGCCCTTTTCCGCTTCATTTGCATCGTCTTGCAACAGGATAACGCCCGTTTCAAGCCCGTCACTCAATCGCTTTGCAGAATAGGCGGTCAAATTGCGCACCATGGAAATCGACTGACGATTGAGATCGTGCACGAAGATGAGCAACAGCGGTTTACCTTTGGCCTTGGTCACATAGTCGACTTGTCGACCCGCCTCTGGCTCCGTCAAGCTTCGCACTTGAAAGGGGGTAATGGATTCACGAACTTGCGGCCCTGAAAAAACCGTTTCTTGGCCATTCACGAGGGCCAAACATCCAAGCGATGCACAAAACGCGACAGCGCCCAAAGTAAATCGAAATGCATGTATGCCATTGCCCATGTAACGACTCCAGTTAATCACGAAGAAGCAATCTCAGGGAACCAATCCCGACGCGCCGAATGAATGAACGGCTGTGGGCATTATATATTCTCCTGGGCGGTCAGGTTGCGGCAAAGTTGGGCCTTGTGCCCAATCTTAGCAAAAGGTTTGGTGGGCTAGATCGGCGACCCGGAAATCAAAGAAGCGTCCGATGGGCCTTGTGCCCGGCTCGTCCGGGCGGAGGCAACAATTGGCAGCTACTTTGCAACCTCATTCTATCAAGCTCTCCGTTGGCCCTGTTCCAGCGGAAGCGCGCGACGGGTGACACGCAAAATCGTTGCGTCCGCCCGGTAAACCGGACGTAGAGCGGCGAACGTTCCGTTGCCATTTATGTAGCTGCCAATTGTGGT
>JANMNR010000054.1:0-15059 GCA_031368325.1 Pirellula sp. | reverse complement strand
TGGTGCAGACGGCGATGGAGCGCTGTGTGGGCGAGACCGCGCTGAAACTCGAAGCGCAGATGGTGCTGCTCTCGACCGCGGTGCAAATGCGGCTCGCATCGCTGCCGGTTTCCAAGCAGATGTTGCCATCCTCGACGTCAACTTAGATCGGCTACGTTACTTGGATGACGTCATGCCACCTAATGTGAACGCTTTGTTTAGTGACCGGCATACGATTCGCGAACAACTTCGTCGCGCCGATTTGGTGATTGGTTCGGTGCTTATTCCTGGAGCTAGAGCTCCCTATTTGGTCCGTACCGAGGACCTGAAACTCATGAAACCGGGCAGCGTCATTATTGACGTCGCAATCGATCAAGGGGGATGTGTTGAAACAAGTCGACCAACCACGCACCGTGAACCAACCTACGTCGTTGATGACGTCGTTCACTACTGCGTAACAAATATGCCTGGTGCCGTGGGTCGAACGAGCACCTTCGCCCTGTGCAACGTGACTCTGCCATGGATTGTCCAACTTGCAGAAGATGGGGTCGATAAGTGCATTGTGAATTCCAAGCCGTTAAGGGAGTCCCTCAACATTCACAAGGGATCGGTAACCAATCAAGCAGTTGCTCGTACGTTCGGCCTGGAGTACGTAGTATAAAGTCATGGAATAGACTGCAACCGCATGCTTCAATGCATCGTATGCTTCAATGCAAGCGGAGTTCGCATTGAAGCACGATGGAGTATGCGTGGGATTTCTACGTGCCAATGCCACTAATCATGATTCCACGGATACGAAATCGGAGGAGATCCTGGAGAAGTGGCAGCCTTCCGCCCAATTCTCCCGACCGTCGAAGCTCTTGACGAGCTTCGCATCGAGTGACGTCCAAGTGGGTATCCCGCTATAGTTTGAGTCCAAACAACTCGCCGCCGTTATTAACTCCGGTTCCTCCCTTGAGCGTACCCTGGAATTTTCGAACGGCTGGCTCCCGCTTCGGTTCATCCTCTGGTTCCGGTTTGGAAGCGGCGTTCGCAGACTCTGGTTTGGCTTGGGTAGCACGCAGGGACAAGCCAATGCGTTGGTTATCGCGTTCAACGGTCAAGATCTTGACTTCGACTTCCTCACCCTCTTTTAGAATGTTGGCTACATTCACAACACGTTTGTGCGCTAGCTCGGAGATATGGATGAGGCCTTCGATACCGGTTGCAAGTCGAACGAAAGCTCCAAAGTTGGCTAATCGAGTGACGGTACCTCGAACAAGTGTCCCGATCGGGAATCGTGCGTCAACGTCGTTCCACGGGTTGTCTTGAAGCGAACGATAGGAGAGTCCGATCTTGCCAGTTTCGACATCGATTTTCTCGACTCGAACTTGGATTTTGTCCCCTTCCTTGACAACTTCGCTTGGGTGCTTGATTTTGTCCCAGGAGAGTTGGCTAATGTGGATCATTCCGTCGAGCCCGCCGATATCCACAAAGGCTCCGAAATCCATTACCTTGCGAACAGTGCCATCGCAGGTTTCGCCGATTTCGAGTGCAGCTAGTCTTTCCTTGCGTTTGGCCGCCTTGTCTCGTTCAAGGACCGCTCTGTGGCTGAGTACCAAATTCCCTCGTCGTGGGTTCACCTCGGTGATGATGCAAATCAGTTTTTGTCCGATGTAGTCGGCGGCTGATTCGACGCGGAATTCCGAGAGTTGGCTGATTGGAATGAATCCGCGAACGTTCCCGACCAAGGCTTCAACGCCGCCCGTGTTCGCGCTCTCTACTTTGGCTTCGACAGCGGAACCCTCGATCAAGTCATCCCAGTCATTGACCGCGACGGTTTCGCCTGGAATAGCTAGGTCATAGAGCCCTTCTTCTTGGTTGAATGCTCGAATCAAGCAATCGACCGTTTGGCCTTCGGTAGGCGGCGTGTCGAATTGCAGCAATGGCACGACCCCTTCGTCCGGTCCACCCAGGCTAATGAAGACGTTTGCATTATGCACTTTAATGACCTTGCCTTGGTGTCGTGAACCGTCCTCGAGGGAACGTCCTACACGAAGCATTCGGTCGCCGATCATGAGACCGTCGAGATCCGCCCCGAGCAATTCTGCATCGAGAGCGGATTGCTCTTCTTCGCTGATGCGTGCACGAACGCTTGGAACTGGAACTTTGGCGGCAATTGGATTGGAGTCGTTGTTCGAGCGGTAACGCGGAGCCAAAGCTTCTGCGTCGATTTTTTCTGGCGCGGGATCCGTGGGCGAAACAGTTGCCTCCCCAGTGGTGTTATCGCCAGCCGCGGCAACGCGAGGCGGTCGCGCCTTTGGCGGCTTATCTCGATTCTGCCTCTTTTGGTCTTGCTGCATTCGCACCTGCTGTGCTTCCCGCATCAACCGGATTTGTTCCAAGTTGATTGGACCACCGCTTGCTGTTGGAGCCATTGCTGGCTTGTTTGAGTTTTCGGAAGCTGTGTTCGAGTCGGATGGGTTTTGCGAATCGGTCATTAGACTGAGGAATTGAGTGAAATAAATAGGAAAGGAGGCGATGTCTGTTGCACGGTGTAGGCGACGTTGCGGCTTAGTGTAGCAATGGCGACCCAACATTCTAGGGTTTATCGTTCGATTGCGAGTCAGGGAGTAAGCTCCAAGCTCGTTTTAGATGCAGAAAACGACCCAAATGAGCGCAGCGACCTCTTTATTGGCCTAATTCAAAATAATTCCAGGAAAAGAACCTGCGGTAAACCGCATCTTGCTAGCCCCTCGTTAGGGTTTGTTCGACCCCTTCTTAGTGGTGGTTTTCCAAAGGAGCCTAAGTCGTTCGATCGCAAAGACTTGACGGATTTGCTAGCTATCCGACGCGTTTACTATGTCAATAACTTAGTTGCGACCATTTGTCACAAGTATGGATGGCGGGAGTGGCGAATCAATGAAGTATCACGCGGGTCAAGCGGTTGCGGGGTCGGGCTGGAGGCCTATACTGCCAACTTATCGGACGCCAGCTGATCTTACCTAGGCCTCAAAGCTTAACAGCTTTTTGGTTTGGGACTCCGATCCTCATCCTAGACTTTTTGCAATTGGGATCAGCTGGCAACAACGCACTTGCCTGCACGTTCGCGAACGGATTTTCGCGGGCGGCGAGATGGACCTCGCAGCTTCAGGTGATGATTTTTGTATTGCCTAACACGGAAAGGGGTCCAATATGTTGCATGTTGCAGCATTGACGCTCATGGCTGTTTTGAATGCTCCCACCACATCGGACGAGCAGATTCCATACGATGCAGCCTATCGTAAAGCTCAGGAAGAGAAAAAACCGTTGGTTGTGTTGGTGGGTGCCAATTGGTGCGCCGCTTGCCGAACCATGAAAGCCGAGACAATCCACACGATGAAGGATGCTGGTGATTTCAAAGAAGTCGTCTTTACCCAAGTGGATAAAGACATTCAGCCTGAGATCGCACAACAAGTGATGCAGGGAAATATGCTGCCACAAATCGTTGTATTCTGCGAAGGGGACCAGGGGTGGAAACGATTTTCGCTGACCGGTATGCAGAGTGAACGACGCGTTAAAGAATTGATTCGCAAGGCGTCTGAGATTCTGCCTTTGCGTCGATAGAAGCCGACAAGATAGTTGCGGTTTTCCGGACAGTTGGGGCTTGCTCGACCTGCCCCACCGTCCGAGGCTTTGGCGTCCGAGCCGACACCAAGGCCCGATCTGGACACCCAGGTTGAGGTGCGGTCAGCCAACTTAAGGTACGTCTGGCGTCGGCAATTGATTCATGATCCAATTTTGGGTGTAGACTTCGGCAGAAGTTTGTCGTGAATGACATCGTTGATTGGACGGAAGACGGAAGGTGAAAGATGGGTGCTTTGAGCTCTTTTGGGGCGATCGTTCGGGAAAACCAATCGTTGGCACCCTTTACTTGGCTGCAAATCGGCGGTCCCACCCGGTATCTTGTTGAGCCCAACGATCAAACGCAACTTGTAGACGTTGTTCGGACGTGCGTGCAATCATCGATACCGATGCGGGTGCTCGGTGGAGGTTCCAACCTTCTCATACGCGAATCGGGGTTCGATGGAGCAACTTTTTGCTTGACGTCACCTGGTTTTGCTCAGATGAAACAGGATGGTGACACGATTGTATGTGGCGCTGGTGCGAAACTGTCTCACTTGATCGCGTATAGCGTTGGAGCTGGGCTCGGCGGTTTGGAGCATCTGGTGGGAATCCCAGGAACTATTGGGGGAGCTCTGCGTGGGAACGCGGGTACGGACGATGGAGACATTGGGCACCTAGTCGAGTCGGCAAAACTGTTGACCAAGGAGGGAGAGGTTATCGAGGTCAAGGGCAAGCAACAGGCTTTTTCTCATCGGGTGAGTAGTTTGGATGAGCTAGTGATCTTGGAGGCGACATTCCGTTTAGAAATGGGGGATATTCGCAGCCTGACCAAACGTGAACAGACGTTTTGGATTGTGAAACGCAGCAAACAGCCGAGTTTTCCAGAGCGAGCGGCGATTGCATTTGTGGATCCGGATGGATACAAGGCCTCCGAGTTGCTTCACCAGTCAGGGTTTAATGGTGCAATCGAGGGTGCTGTTCGGCTCAGTTCAAGCTACCAAAACTACTTTATTGCAAGCTCTGGCGCGACGAGCACACAGGTACTAGCTCTTGCGGATCGGGTTCTTGACGGGGTCAAAGATCGAACAGGAGTGCAGTTGCAGTTGCATTTGCAAATTTGGTAGCCTGAGAGCAAGACACGAATTCAGAAGGGGCACCAGGATTAGGAGCAATATTACCGAATGGCTTCCGCGGAGTTGAAATCGCAACCCGAACAACCCATTTTTTGGAACCATGTGTTTTCATGGATTCGATCGATACCGCGATCGGCGGTCCTGAGCATGATCGGACCCTCGTTGCTTTGCGTGTTTGGATATTTTGGATGGCTATACTACGGGGCTCATAACCTGGATATGGCCTATTACGGCCTCAAGAAAGAGAACATTTATCTGACGGATCAGCCAGCGTGGCTCAAAAAAACGAACGTTTTGAGCGAGGTGTTCACAGGTGGATCGTTGTCTCGCCTCTCATTAATGGATGTAAAGACGACGGAAACGTTGGTTCGAGTCTTCGGAGCGCATCCCGCCATCCGCAAGATGCATCGGGTCGAAAAAATGGCCGGTGGGGTCGCGATTACGGTAGAGTATCGCATGCCGGTGGCGATGGTACATACCTCGTACCAGGACGAAGCAGGCAAGACCAAAGAGGGCTGGCTGCCGGTTGATCAGGAAGGGGTTCTTTTGGATGTGGAAAACTTTTCCGAAGCCGATGTCCCGCAATACATTATTATCCTAGCGAGCGGTACTTCGGTGACGACGAGTGGTAATCTCGGTAAAAGTTTCGGTGATCCTCGGATCGAGGAGGCGGCAGGATTATGCGGTTTGCTCGCGCCACTCAGGGAAAAATGCAAGATTTCGCAGGTCCTTGTTTACAGGTCAAGGAGGCCGGGAAGAGCAAAGTGGGATCTGGAAATCGTTACGACAGATACTGGGCCAAAGTTCCTATGGGGAAGTGGACCAGGGGTTGAACCAACCGTGGGCGAGCCGACCACCGAAATGAAGCTGGCACAGATGCTGGCAACGTTTCGAGACAGCAAGCAATGGACGCAAGCAACAATCGATCTGAGTGGTTCCAAGAAGTAGGCTGAGTCGCTTGCTCAAACGCATCTACTTGGCAGCGTCAGCTGGTATCGTTTGCACGAAATCGCGGGCTTTCACGATTGGAATTGCGGTAACTGCATTTTTCGTTGCTTTGGTCGTTTTCATTCTTGAGAACGCCGAAGTGAACAATCCGCGCTAGTGCAGCACCGCAAACCGGCTAGAATTCGTGGGCTCCAAAATTCGTGATCTCAGTGTCTCGATCTACTTCACACGGAAAGCCGCTCGGAATGAACGAAGAAACGATTCAACGTATTCACTCTACATACGGAATCGAAAACTGGTCCGCCGGTTACTTCGACGTCAACAATGCCGGCAACATTATCGCTAGGCCCAGTGCTCAAGATCCTCGCAATGTTGATCTCAAGGCTTTGGTCGATCACTTGGTGAAGGACAAAAAGTTACAGTTGCCGATCCTGCTTCGTTTCCCACAAATCTTGACCAACCAGCTACGCATTTTGGCTGGAGCGTACCGAGATGCGATCGATCAATTTGCCTACAAAGGAAAGCATTACCCAGTCTTTCCGATGAAAGTAAATCCGCGTCGGGAAGTTGTGGAGGAGTTTCTCAAGGAAAGCGATCGGTGTCGCGTTGGGCTCGAGTGTGGCTCTAAAGCAGAATTGTATGCCGCAGTGGCACAGGATCAAACTCCAGAGTCACTGCTCATTTGCAATGGCTTTAAGGATGAAGCGTTTTGCCGACTGGCTTCGCTTGCGGTCCAATCTGGAAAACGCGTCGTAATCGTCGTCGAGAAGCTCAACGAGTTGAAGATGCTTCTGCGGGTGGCTAACGAGACCGGGGTTTGTCCGTGGATTGGTTTGAGGGCTAAACTTTACACACGAGGTTCAGGCAAGTGGGCCAGTTCCGGTGGAGACTCCGCCAAATTTGGCTTAACCACGTCTGAAATCATTCAATGTGTGCGATTATTGCGAGAACACAAAAAGGAGCAGTATTTCAAGTTGCTCCATTTCCACATCGGCTCGCAAATCACCGACATCAAGCGAGTGAAAAACGCGATGAAGGAGGCGGCCCGCGTCTATTCCAAGATTCATCAGTTAGGTTTGCCGGTAGATTTCTTGGACATCGGTGGCGGACTGGGAGTGGACTATGACGGGTCGAAAACCCGTTTTGAATCTTCCATGAACTACACGGTACAAGAGTTTGCAAACGATGTGGTCTATACCGTTCAGACCGTTTGCGATGAAGAAAACGTGCCTCATCCAAACTTGGTGACAGAAAGCGGTCGTATGATGACCGCCTACCACACTGTGTTGGTTGTTTCCATTCGAGAAGAGATCGAGACCTTCGCGGATGACCAGCCCGTGGTTTTGATCGATGCCGATGATCCGCAGGTTATTACCGAACTTAAGGGATTGTGCGATGAAATCAACGGCAAGAACTACTTCGAGTATTACCATGACGCAGTCGAGCTCAAGGATGAATTGCATACTCAGTTCAATCTTGGCCTCATTTCGCTCGAGGACCGGGCCAAGGGAGAGGTGCTCTATTGGGAGGTGTGTGCGAGAGCGCTTCGAGAAGCGGAGCAGTCGCGGACGCCGAACGAAGAGTTTGAAGAGGTCAAGCGGGTGCTCGCTGCTAAGTACCTTTGTAACTTTTCCTTGTTTCGATCCGCGCCTGACTCCTGGGCGATAGGGCAGTTATTTCCGGTTATTCCATTGCATCGCTTGCAGGAATCCAAAGTGGATTTCGCGACCTTGGTCGATGTGACGTGCGACTCAGACGGGAAAATCGACAAGTTCGTGGATCTCAAGGACGTTAAGGAAACGCTGGAGTTGCCAGAATGGCGAGAAAACGAAGACTACTATATCGGTCTATTTTTGCTGGGAGCTTATCAGGAAGTGATGGGGTCCTACCACAATCTTTTCGGATTGCCCAACGAAGCGCAGATCTTCATGGAATCGGACGGCAGGTTTCACGTATCGAAAATTGTTCCTGGAAGCAAAATCCAAGATATGGTTTCGTTCGCTCGTTACGATGTCCCGCATCTCCAGGAAGCGTTTGGTAAACGCATCCGAGCTGCGATCGAGTCGGGAAACTGCCCGCCCGAAAAAGGAGATTCGTTGATTCAGCAATATGCCCAAGCGGCGCATTGGACGACCTATTTGGAATAAGCAGAACATAGCCTAGCCTGTGCAGTTTGCGGTTGAAAGGATCAATTCCAGAGGAATTATGTGGGTAAGCAATCCTCAAACGGCTGGGCTTTGGCTATCATAGGGAAGCGGGTGAGCCTCTTCCTCAAAAATGCCTCAACCGTCGTCCCGCTCTACCAAGTCTTTTCGTTTTCGGATTCTTGCCTACATGGACAAAACAGCACTCTTAAATTTCGTTAGCAACAGCTGTTACTTCGCTCTTGCTGCCGTTGCTCTTTGGGGTATTTACTTTGTGGTTCTCGTCATGACGCGGGTCGGACGCAAGCGATTCAAAACCGAAGAGGCTCAGGATGCGTTTTTGGATACCATCGAGCCTGACTTGAAACGTGGTGATTTTGAAGCTGTGATGCGAGCATGCGAGGGGGATACGAGAGCGTTGCCGATGATGGTCGTTTTTGCATGTAAGAACCGAGCCTTCGGATTCACCAAGGTTCGCCAATTGACGCTTGATCGATTTCAAAGAGATGTGATTGCCGATTTGGACTACAGCATTGCTTGGGTGGTTACGGTGATTAAGACTGCTCCGATGTTAGGTCTGTTCGGAACGGTTATGGGGATGATGGGAGCGTTCGGAAAGCTGAATTCGGCAGCCAATGTCAGTCCTTCGGAATTAGCTGGTGACATCCGCGTTGCACTTGAGACAACAGCGATTGGGTTGGCCATTGCGGTTCCGCTCGTCATGGCGATGGCGAGCATTAGCAATCGTATCCGTCATATGCAGGACTTGGTTGCGGCCGGATTAACCAGAGCGCTCGAGGCATATAAAATAGGACTGGCTCGGGAAGAGCAACGACGTTCACGAAACAGTGCCTAAGGGTCCAGAAAGCAGGTTCATTATGAGCAATGCGGACTTGGAAGAAGAGCCTTTGCCTATCGATCCAACGGATGATTCCGAGCATGAGCTCGTGGAGTTGGCTAAGCGTCCGCCGTTGGATGACGAGATGGACATTACGCCGATGATCGACATGGTTTTCCTGCTCCTTATTTTCTTTATCTTGACATCCAAGATGACTGGGGAAAAAACCTATCCGGTACCCCCTGCCAAAAATGGAAGTTCGGTCGTAATCAAGAATTGCATTTCGATCTTGGTCAGCCGAGGATCGGGTGGAACACCGCTAGTTGCACGGGGCGATGGAACAACGTTTTCGGAAGACCCAGAACTGCAGGCAGCCGAGATTGCCGAGTACATTCAGACGGAGTTGGATTCTGGTCGAAAAAGTGAGGTCTTGGTCCGAGCCGAAGGAAACGTAACTTCGGGCCAAATGAAAAAGGTAAAGAAGGCGATCGCTGAGGTGCTCGAAGAAGGCAAAATGATCAATATTGCCGTATCGGAGGCAAGCTAATGTCGCTTCGCGTTACATGTGAAAAATGCGGCTCTAGCCATTCCTTGAACAAACGTCTGTTGGGCCGCTCAATGCGCTGCCCAGTTTGCGACGCCACGATTGCGGTCCCGTCCACGCTTGCCAATGTGGAGGACCGAAATGAACAATTGGGCGATATGGTCGCTGGCGAATTAGTGGATGTGGAGTTGGTTGATAGCGAACTCGTCGATGGTGAACTGGTTGATGTGGTTGAGGTTGATGCCGCTGGGGTCGCTGAAAATGTCGCTGGCGTTGTAGGCCAAGGCGCATCGGATTTTGACGATCGAGAATCCAAGTCCGACCGAAGCGTTCGAGCCAGCGACGATGAAGATTTGCCCGACATTGCGTTTGCAAAACGTGAGTTGCCAAAAGATGACATGGACATGACTCCGATGGTGGATGTCACGTTTCTGTTGTTGATATTCTTTATGATCACCGCATCGTTTACCAGTGAAAAAGTATTCGAGGAGCCGCCACCACTGTCCGATGAGGCGAGCACGAATGCCAAAGAAGAGCCAGACAAAATTCTCGACACCGTGCGTGTGCAAGTGGACGAGTTTAATGCGTACACCATCATTTTGCCGGGTGGCGAAGACCGACAAGCGAGTAGCAAACAGGATCTGTTGATTGCTCTCGATGACGCTCGAAAAGAGTTGATAACGGGAGCAAACGACAATGCACTTAAGCTTGCCGTCGAAGCTCATACAGAGTCCATGCATGCCGCCGTAGTTGCAGCGCTGGATGTTGGACGAGAAAAAGGCTTCAGTAGTATCCAAGTGACCGTGGTCGAGGAGTTTGATTAATCGATGGCAGCATCGCAATTTATAGCCCTGTTGGAGAGCAGAGGTCTGCTTGACCCAGAGATTATCGTGGAGCTTCATCGGCAAGTGGAGCAGTCCAAGATTCGGATTACACCGGAAGCGATTGCCAGATTGCTTGTCGACAACGGGCAACTCACGCGTTTTCAAGCCACCAAGCTGGTGACCGAACTCAACGAATCGTTGGGAAGCGATAAGCCCGATCCGTCGCTTGCCTTGCGAGGCGGCCGGCCGCTCGAAGCAGATCTAGTCGACGATCATGATTCGGTCGAGGACTTGTTACCGGACGAAGCTGTCAAGGTCGATAGCCCAGTCAACGACGAGGTAGAGGTCGTCGAAGTTATCGATGAGGGGATCGAGCAGGTGGATGTGGTTGCAAGCCCCAAGCCATCTCGCAAAAAGAAACGACAGCCCGACTTCGAAGACACTCCGGTTCGGGTGGTTAGAGACACCAAAGTCAAGAAAAAGAGCGCATGGGAATCCTACCGAATCATTGGATACGGATTTTTGGTGGCGTTGTTAGTCATCCCATTCGTATTTTTGTTGGGTTGGTTTTTGAAGGGCTCAGCGGACGAGGCATTCGGATTGGCCGAAGCTGCGTACAAGGCGCAAGACTACGAACGAGCTAGCAAGAGTTTCGCGGACTTTTCAAGCAACTTTTCATCCGACAAGCGGGCGAGCGAGTCTCGAGTGTTCTCTGCCTTGGCAAAAGTAAGGCAGGATGCAGAGAAGGTGGCCGATCCTGCGGTTGCGTTAAAGGCATGCCAGGACATATTGCCAACCATCACCAGCGAGGAGGCGCTTGGTCAGTTTCGAGGGGACGTTACTGACACGCTGTTACGCATTGCTGAGAAGTTCATAACAAAAATTGAGAACATTCAATCGATTCCGGACCGAAAGGCTCTGATCGAAAAGATGGATAAGCAACTCGAGTTGATTCAGGACCCCCGTTATGTCGGAACAACCGAGCGAACTCAAAATGAGTTGCGAATCAAGACAATAGAGGAGAACCGAAATCGCTTGATTCGGGATGTCAAGCGAGGCGAGGATCTGACAGCGACTATCGCAGACATGACTAAGTCCGTTGAAGCCAAAAACGTGGCTGAGACGTATAGTCTGCGCAGGAACATCCTTCGAAAGTATCCGCAGCTCGAATCTGACACCAAGCTTGCAGAGCTTCTCAACGAGGCGACTGGACAGCAACAGAAGCTGGTTGTCCCGTCCTCAAAAATGCCAAGTCTGAGCACTGACGCCGAAGCGGTAGATGCACAAAAGATCGCGGTATTGATCGGTCGGAAGGCAGACGCCGCTACCGTTCCAGGGGCGACCATTTATGTACGGGCGAAGGGATCCGTTTATGCCATGAACGCGACCACGGGCCAGGTCTTGTGGCGGCGACACGTGGGAACGGATTGGACGGGGGAGCCGAAATCGATTTCCTCCAATTCGGATAGCGATGTTTTGATTTCCATCCCAGAGCAACGCAAGATACAACGACTCGCTGCTAAAGACGGTGCCTTGATTTGGGAGGCCAAGTTTGCAGGACGATTCTTAGAACCAACGATTGACGGCGACGATTTGTTTGTCGCGATGGCTGGTGAGACTGCAAAGTCGGATGCCGTGCCATTGTCCCCAGGTGAAGTCTTTTGTTTGGACCTGATTACTGGGCAATCGCGTTGGGGCAAGAAACTGCCACAGCTAATTGACGTCGGCGTCGGTGGTGCTTTTGGCAAGAAGAAACGCTATGTCCTTGGTAACCACTCCAATCTCTACGCAATGTCGAGGGTAAGCGGTGACTGCGAAGAGGTGGAATACATTGGACATGCTCCGTCGTCGATTGCGGTTCCGCCTGTTTGGATTTCGAACCAACTAATCCTCTTTGAAAACGAGGGGCCCGACTATTGTCTAATGCGAGTTTTTCAAACCAACGACGAAGGTCTTGAGATTAAGCCTGGGCAAAAACCGATTCGGTTTCGCGGGCATGTCGTTGTCGCACCACAGGTGGATCGAAGACGACTAGCTGTTGTTACAAACTTAGGCGAAGTTGCCATTTTGGAAGTTGATGCTCTTAATCCAAAGGACAAGGTTTTTAAACAAGTCAACTCCATCGAAAATGAGAGCGTCCCGAAGTTGACTTGGCCGTTGTTAATTGGGAACGACTTACTGCTCGCTTCAACTCGACTTACGCTCTATCAAGTTCAAGAAAGCACTCAGAAACTCAATCGGCAGTGGCTCAAGGATGACGGCGATCAGTTTACCGCCAAACCGATAAAGGCAGATGAATTTGTGGTCCACTCTCGCGTCGTTAGGGGTAATCTCGGCGTCCGAGTGACCGCGATCAAGGTGGCCACGGGCGAAATGGTATGGGAATCGGACCTAGGCGTTCCGGTGACTTCGCTTTCGACGGATGGTAAAGGGTTTTTAGCAATCACCGCACAGGGGTCAGCCTTTTCGTTGGATGGTAAGTCGTTTCTGGAAAAACAACCCATTGCACCGGTGGAGAACTGGGGCAAGAATCAGCGGTCAATGATGTTCGGATTGCCGCTCAAGCTGTCGGATTCTCGCATCGTTGTCTTTAATCAGGCGGATGGAAACCAGCTTCTGCTGGCGGATCCAGCGCGGCGAGCGACCAACCCCACCAAGATGTTGGCGCTTGATCTTGGCGAGGCGTTTCCGAGTAGTGAGCCCGTTGCGATCGGCAGCGGCTATGTTGTGGTTCCGCTGACCAATGGTCAAGTTGCCATGATTGATCCAGAGAAAGGCAGGATGGTTGGCTCTCCGTTTCAGCCAGCGGTTCAGGCGGGAGAGAGACCCAAGTGGTTGAATCCTGTTGTATTGGCTGACAAACAAACTGCGATCATTGCAGACCAACAACGATTTATTCACAAGTTATCGACTGGAAAGCAGCTGCGAGTGATTACTTCACAGCCACTTGAAAAGGCGCTAAAGGGACGGCTTTCGGTCCTCAAGGATGTCGTCGTCGGTGTATCGGCGGGCTCGTCGGGCGATCAATTGGACTTTTATGAGTCCAGTGAGCTCAAGCGATTAACCTCTGTTCCTGTGGAAGGTCGGTTCACTTGGGGACCGTACGCTATGGAAAGCGATTCGAGGGGCGTTCTGCTTGCATACAGCGACATTGATGGATTGATCGCATGCGATGAATCAGGCAAACGTCTTTGGACAAAATCACTTGGGAAAACGGTTTTGGTTGGGGCTCCGACAGCGATTGAGTCGGACTGCATTCTGGCGTCCACCAGTGGAGACTTGATTCGAGTGGCACTGAGCGACGGAAGCATCGTTGCAAGGGTTGCACTTGGTGAACCCATTGCCGGCCCGCCGCTTGTGTTTTCCAAAGTGATCTTGGTACCATGCGACGAGGGTGTTGTATTGACGGTCCCAGTTCCTACGGCTTCCAATGAAGACACAGGGGCAAGTCGATGATGAGAACTTGCGGGTGGTCGCGATTACTAGTCTGCACTTCACTTCTCGCATGGGGCTCGGGAATGGTCGCACATGCACGGCAGGATAAACTGCTGGAGGAAATTGGCGTTTCAGGTTCAGTGCTAGACGAAGCTCCGTTCGACATAATCACTTTGAAAAGAGAGGAGCAGGGACGCAGCGTTAAAGTGAACCCGATCGAGTTTCCAGGCAGAAAAATCCCTGAGTCGCCGAAGGAAACCGACAAGTTTCGGGTGGTCTTTCCGCTGTTCCCAGATCGCTTGTATGAGATCTCTTGGCGAGAAATCGAGAAAGTGATTTTGTTCGAAGAGTTGATTTTGCAGCGAGCGAATGTACTGTTGGAAGAGAAGAAGTTTAGCGAAGCATTTGAGCATTTAGATTTCTTGGCCAAAAACTATCCGCAGACACCAGGCATCTCGAAGCTTCGTCGGGATTTTCTCTATCGCAGCGCAATCGAAATGGCAGGCCAGCGTCGATTGCCGCATGCGCTTGGAGTCCTTGAGGAGTTCCAAAGGAATTTCCCCAACGATGAAAAGAAAAGCAGTATTCGGGCGGCAATTTCTAATGTGTCCGGGCAGCTTATCAAGTCGTATTTTGAAGCGAATGATTTCGGGACCGCGAGGGCCATGATTCTGCGTTTGGAAAAGGACTACAGCAGTGATCCACTCCCGGTCGTAATCGAGTACCGCGGGAAATTTCTTGAGATAGCCAATGTCCATCGTGAAGAGGCAATTCGGCAACGAGATCAAGGCGATTTTGCAAAAGCGCGGCAAGCGGCCCTGCGCATGCTCGCTATCGAGCCGGACATTGAGGGTGGAAAAAAGCTCCTCAACGATTTGATCCTAGCCTACCCCATGATCCGGATTGCAGTTTTTCAAACATCGGAGAAAGCGGATACGACCGCGCTTGCGGATTGGCCCTCAAGTCGCTTCGGGCAGCTTGTTTCTAATCCGCTATTCGAGTTCAAAAATACGGGACCAGAGGGTGGGGAGTACCGCTTTCGTTATGACGGTGTCGTTCAACATAGCGACGACCGCACTGAATTGGACTTGATGATCCGAAACCCAGGGAAAGAAGGCATTCCGGATAGTTTAACACTTTCTCAAGCGTTTCTTGATCGAGCCACGGTCGGGAATACAAAGTACTCACCAACCTGGGCCTCCATTGTCGAGTCGGTTGCCGTTTTTGGTCCAGAGCGACTCAAGCTAAAGTTGCGAAGGCCCCACGTTTTGCCACAAGCGTACTTGCAATGGGAGATGACTGGCAAGACGACGGAGCCAATATCGAAGTCACGGTATACGCTAAAGGGCGACGAGGCAGGAGTTCGTCGATTTGAATGGGCGGACACTAAACCACCAGCGGATTATCAACCCAAAGAGATCCAAGAGATCCTGTATTCAGATCCGGAAAAAGCCATCTCCGATCTTCGGCGGGGCGACATTGAAATGATTGATCAGTTGTTCCCCGCGGATGCGGTCAAACTTCGGAATGAAACCAGTGTCGTCGTCGATCAGTATGCCTTGCCGATGGTGCACATGCTGATCCCGCGAAGCAGAAACGCTTACATGGACGATCGCGAGTTTCGGCGAG
>JANMNR010000018.1:0-1888 GCA_031368325.1 Pirellula sp. | reverse complement strand
GCCGCCCGTCTGCCGCATCATGGACTTCGGCAAGTACAAATACGAAAAAAGCAAAAAGTCCGGTCAACGTACCCACCAAACCAAAACCAAAGAGATTCGACTCCGCCCGAAAACCGGCGAGCACGACATCGGGACGAAAGTCCGACAAGCGATCGGCTTCCTCAAGGACAAAGATAAAGTTCAAGTCTCTGTGATTTTCCGCGGGCGTGAAATGGCGCACGTCGATGAAGGAAGACGCGTCATGGAAAACGTCCTGCAGGAACTTGCTGAGTTCTCCAAATTGGAGCAACCACCGTTGCAACAGGGCAAGCGGATGATCGCGACGGTTGCCCCTAAATAGTTCGCCGCCCTCCCTCCATTTGACTGAGTGCCTATCGAACTCAGTCAATCCACTAGGCAAAAAGACTTTACGCTATGCGGATTGTTCGATTTTCTCGCCCGGACCAATCGGTTGGTTGGGGGCTTCGGTCGTCGTCAGGCATTCAAGACGTGTCGCTTGCCGACCCAACGCTGCCGCATTCGACAAATGAGTTGATAGCCAACTGGTCCACTTGGGTCGAACGACTCCATCGACATGCGGAGGAGTTTGCGACCAGCGAGCAAGTGCTGACATTGCTTTGCCCGCTGACTGTCCCTAAGAAAATCCTATGCATCGGTTTGAACTACCGTGACCATGCGATTGAAACTGGCTCTCCCATTCCGACGGAACCCGTGGTTTTCTGCAAGATGCCAAACGCCATGATTGGCCCTGATGAACCGATCCTGCTCCCTAAAGTCTCGAATGAAGTCGACTACGAAGCGGAATTGGTAGTCGTCATTGGTAAAAGACTACGCCATGCAAGCGAGCAGCAAGCGAGCGATGGGATTTTCGGATACAGCGTTGGGCACGATGTGTCCGCTCGCGATTGGCAAAAAAACAAACCTGGCAAGCAATGGTTCTTGGGCAAATCCTTTGACTCTTTTGCACCCCTGGGACCCGCGATTGTAACTGCTGACTCCGTTCCCGACCCTTCAAACTTACGCATCAGTTGCAAAATCAATGGCGAGTTGCTCCAAAACTCCTCCACCAAGGAACTGATTTTCAAACCCATCGAGTTGGTATCGTATATTTCGCAAGTCATGACACTGGAGCCAGGCGACGTCATCTTTACAGGGACACCGTCGGGTGTTGGAGTTGCGAGAAAGCCAAATCGGTTTCTGAAAGACGGAGACGTGGCGGAAATCGAGATTGAATCTTTAGGGGTTTTGCGCAATCCCTGCGTGCTAGAACGCTTGATGTAGTCATTCCACCGATGTTTCTCACAATTGAGGCGCCACATGCGGTTTTAATACGTTATTATTGAAACAAAGCCTCCCCACCACTCTTGCTCGACACCATCCCATAATTCCATGGATACCTCTCGATTCGACTCCTCTTTTGACAAAAGCTCAAAGACGCCTTTTGCGGATGCATTGGCCATTTTGCTGCTTCGCGTCATCTTCATCACTGTCGCAGCTGGTGTAGGCGCGATTTGGGCTCGATCACCTGATCTGCAAATTTTGGGACCGTTGATGCCCTATTTGATTTTTAGCGGAGTTTTGCTGGCGGCGTTTGGCGTAGTGGCGGCGGACATGCTTTTGCCACGCAAGCGAATCGAGGTTATCTCGGCAGTTTACTTCGGTCTGTTGGTTGGGGTGTTGCTCTCGTACCTTTTGACGATTGCAATGGATCCGATGCTGGAGAGCAACCGTTTTAAGTCCTACATTTCGCTCGCGACGATGACGATTTTTTGTTACACGTGCGTCAGCCTGTTGCTTCAGACCAAAGACGACTTCCGCTTCATCATTCCGTACGTCGAGTTCTCTCGCGACCTCAAGGGAATAAAGCCGTTGATCCTGGATACGAGCA
>JANMNR010000005.1:0-10232 GCA_031368325.1 Pirellula sp. | reverse complement strand
TGCAGCTGCTTTTCTAACGCAGGCCGCTCCGTTCGAGTTGTATAATGCTTCATTTTCACAAGATTTAACCGAACGTCAGTCAATCATTGCTGACTTGGATGAATACGTTTCCAAATCGCAACGTGAGTGGCAAGTCCCCGGCTTGGCCATTGCCGTCGTAAAAGACGATAAAGTGCTTTTGAGCAAAGGATATGGACTACGACGTATTGGGACGTCTGAAGTCGTTGACGATAAAACACTTTTTGCCATCGCATCAAATTCCAAGGCATTTACGGCAGCGGCCCTCGCGATCCTGGTAGACGAAGGAAAAATTCAGTGGGACGATCATGTCGACAAGCACCTACCGTGGTTTCGCCTAAAAGATGAGTTCGCAACACGTGAGATTCGAGTACGCGATTTGTTGTGCCACCGCAGTGGGCTCGGGACATTCAGCGGCGATTTGCTCTGGTGGGGTACCGAGTATTCTCCTCGTCAAATTCTAGAACGAGCTTCTTATCTAGAACCTGCAAGTTCATTTCGCTCGTGTTATGGCTACTCAAACCTAATGTTCTTGGCCGCTGGTGAGGTGGTCTTGGCGGTTACTGGCAAGAACTGGGCGGAATTCGTAAAGGAACGCATCCTCGTACCGCTTGAAATGAATCGAAGCATTTGTAGTGTCCGCGACTTGGTGATGCTCGACAACTTTGCAACGCCACACAAAACGCTGGCCAACGATTCCATACCGATCTCCTGGATGAATTGGGACTCGATGGCGGCGGCGGGCGGAATCATCTCGAGCGTTGAGGACATGTCACTTTGGTTACGATTACAACTCCGACATGGCGAACTCAACCCATCCAAGCGAGTCTTTAGCGAAGATGCGTCGCACCAGATGTGGCAAGCCCATACGCCGATTCCGATGGCTAAAGTGCCATCCGCCAGGTTTCCATCGACCCACTTTAGGGCGTATGGTTTGGGCTGGTCCTTATCGGATTATCACGGCAAAAAAATGGTGGGGCATGGAGGTGGATATGATGGCATGAACTCACATGTTTTGTTAGTTCCTGAGGAAAAGCTTGGCGTCGTGGTATTGACCAACAGCCTAACGCCCATTGCGAACATGCTTGCCTACCGGGCCGTGGATGTTTTGATGGGGGCATCGGCAAAAGACTTTAGTCAAGAGAGTCTCGCTGAGTTTAAGAAAACGTTGGTGGGATTTCAGGCAAGGATAACGACCGTGACCACACCCGCGGCCGAGGGAACCAAGCCAAGCCACGCGATTTCTGACTATACCGGAAAGTATCGATGTCCCATGTATGGCGACGCATCGGTTACGTTGGATGGCGACAAACTCATATTGAGCTTCCACCCTTTCAAGGCGCTTGTCGCCGAATTGACCCATTTGCACTATGACACGTTTTCGATCAAATGGAAGAAAGCGGATATAGCGTGGTTTGATGGTGGCACAGTTCATTTCGTTGCGGACTCGCGTGGAAAGTTTCAGCGACTTGAATTAGACATACCAAACGACGACCTGTGGTTCCACGAAATCAAACTGCAACGGCTCCCTTAACCGCAGATTCGATGATGGAACGCAGTAAGTGTAGGGGCAGACCGGTTGCGATTGCAATGTTGCAGTCCGAGTATAGGATTGACCCAGGCTCGGCCTCGTTTTTATCAAGCCAGATCGCTTCAAAAGCAAGAAAGCGGATCTGTTTAGTACCCCAAGTGACGTGAATCCACTGATGATAGTTCAGTACCTGAGCGAATACATAACGGCAATGAGTGGCGATGGACAAAAGATCGCTGAATTTGAGGAACGGTACGGCTATACGCCAAAGCCTTATCTGCGGGATGGGATCAAGGATGCTCGATACTACCAATTGTCAAACAATCATCCCAATGAGCAAAGCCGATACGTAGCAGCAGTCCGGCTTTTTGCGGTCGTGTTTCACGAGCCCAAAGTAGCTCCTCCTCGGGGTAAACAACGTGAAGTGATTAGGCAGTGGTTGCTGTGGCTTAGTCGTCGTGAAGCGTTCTCAAGCGTGGAAGAATTAGTGGACCTGTGTAAGAAGGAAACCGGTGTCGGGAGCGACGAGATGATCATCAGCATCATCAACCAGACTTCGGAACTTGCGAAATGGCAACGTTCTCGTTGATTTCATTCCATTCGTGAAGTCGTAGCAACATCCGACCAAGTCCTAACGATTGCCCAAACTATTGCATTGGATCGCGGAACCCGCCCCCAAGACGCTGAATTGCTATCGACGTTTGGCCACTTGTGGTCGAACGCCACCACATTTTGTGCTCAATCGTTCTCGTGCTCAATGAAATGGTACTCGTGCTACTGCTTGTTGCGCATACCGAATTGAGCACGAGCACCACCGATGGCTGAGCACGAGCACGAAAAAACGGATCTTTCTGTCGAAAGAGAGAGGGTAGCTCTTGCCTGCTATCAACACTTGAACTGGCGCGGCGAACGTGTTTCCCAGCACCAACAACGATCGAGCTTCAGTGGCTTAGAAGCATCAATCGTAGGAATATCGAACGGAGTAAAGTACTCTACGTGATAGAAGACGGTACTTTTGTCGGCAGGATTCTGTGGATTCGTAACAACTCCGACACTAAGTCGGCATGCTTCTTTTCGATAGTGCATGTATAGATAATGGGGCACGTCGAGGTCGGTGATGTTAGAACAGAAGTCATCCGTTGTTCGCGAGGAATCGAATGTAGAACAACGTCATTCCTGCAGTGATCTTGTCTCCTGCATGGAGTGGAGCCTCTCGAACCTCCTCGTGGTTTACAAAGGTACGGTTCAAGCTGTTTAAGTCACGGATAACTGGTCCATCTTTAGCGTATTCGATAGAAAAGTGGCGTCGAGACATCATTCCATCCAGAGGGCAACATAGCTGCGAAGGTGCGTCGCGTCCAACAACCAACTGCTCGCCTGGCGCAAGAGAAGTCGTTGGTTGCCCAGGGGACTCAAGAATCAGCATTCTTTGAGCAGGAACATAGAAATCTATTGTTTCCCACCCGTCAATAGTTCCGCTAAATGGTTCGAAGAACTCAGGAAGTGTGGCTGGAAGTGGCGATTTATCTTTTTGCAACATGGTTAATTTCCTTGAAGTTGAATGCAGGCCCATCAGAAGTACCCGACCAGTTCTTTCAAATGGCGCAACCTCCAAAAAACGAAACACGGTTTGCGGAAATTTCTCTCAGAAAACAAATGTTTTGCCCTGGGCCTGTGTACAGGGGGAGAATGGAGCGATCAGACGTGCTTTTTGAAGCGGGAACGTCGGATTTTTTGCGATGCGGCGGCGACCGTCGTTGTCCATTCGTAAGAAGCGTACGTGGCGCAGACTGTTCAGCGCGAATGCTCTCGCAACATTAAATCCAGAATCCCAAGCCTGACCCCAACGAAGTTACATCACGTCTGACCCCAACGACGTTACCCCCCACGATCTTCGAGCACCACTGCCTGGGGGTAACGGATTCGGTCAAGCGCTAGAAGAAGACTGTTCTGATAAACTGGATACCGAAGCCAAAGATTTTTTGCATCGGATTCGAGCAGGTGTTCTGCGCATGTCCAAATTGATTGACGCCATCCTTGAGTTTTCTCGCGTCATTCGAACTGAACTACATCGAACGGAGGTAGACCTGACACAAGTCGCGAACGCAATCCTAACTCAGTGTAAAAGCGGTTCCGTGGACCGCGATGTCGAAACAACGATTGCAAAAAAACGTGTGGCGCTTGGCGATCAGTGCTTGTTCAAGATTCTCCTCGAGAACTTAATATGCAACGCATGGAAGTACGCCGGAGGACGGACATAACCATTGAGTTGGGCCGCATTTGGTAGACGGGAAACCTGTTTGCTTTTTCCGAGATAATGGTGCAGGCTTCGACCCTCGATACATGGACAAGCTCATTAAGCCATTTGAACGACTGCGCAGTCCCAACGGGTTTCCTGGGCATGGAATCGGCCTAGCCACCGGCAATCGCATCGTCCGGCGACACGGGGGGAAGATTCGGGCGGAAAGTGCCGTCGGGAGCGGGGCAACTTTTCGATTTAGATTCCGGCTAGAGATGCTAAAGGATAAGATGGCTAAAGCGAACGATGTGTTAACCCACTACGTCTGCCCCCACATTTTAGTCTTGAAGACGCACTAGATGCAATTGTAACCTATCGCCGACAGATATCTTTGACAGGATAGACCACAATTTCCTCGACCATCGCGTTTCCTTCTATTGCAAAAGCTGGGCCCGTGTCTGTGTGCAACGAACCAATACAATATGCCGCTTCACCTTGGTTCCAGAAACTCTCAACTACGCCGCGGTCGAGGAGAAACCTTGCATCCACTGACTTGCCTGGATGCAACGCGCGTGGTTGTTCACCTCGCGTTAGCGTCTTCGTTGCTGCGTCATAACGGAATTGGATACTTCGGATTTTGACATTTACGATTCCTGTCGCTTCAGGACGAAAGCGAACCAATACGTCAATCGCGGCTTCACTGGAAAGCTTTTTCAATGATTCGGTCGCCTCGGCGGTAGACACATTTTTGAAGTTCACCAACGGCTCGCCTCGCAGTGCGTTCAATTCTTGTACCGGTTCGAAACAGAGTGTGTCTTGGCCGTCGAAAGCTCTCATCTGCATATGCAGAGGAACGCTTGCACACTGATTGAACAGCTCTCCAGGGAATCGGCTACCTCTCGCCCAACCCATCATGATCGGACGATTCTTTGCGTCGTTCATAAACATCAACGCACCGTAAAAATTGGGGCCTAAGTGCGCATTGCGAAGCTCAGTAACGGGTGTAAAAGTCTTTCCGTCGAAACGGCCTAGCTGGTAGCACGAGTCTGAGTTGAAGGAAGGTTTCGCGTCTTTGGGTGTACGATAGCAACCGTAGAGCAACATCAAATCTTCGCCTGTTGAGGCCGATTTCATCGGCAAAAACTCAGGGCATTCGTACCAATGAGGCAATACACTCGTTTCCTCCCAATGAATAAGGTCTTTCGATCGCAGAATGCGATACGAGTCTGGCCCACCAACGTACAAGACCATAACGTAGTGTTGTGATGGTTCATGCCAAATGACCTTCGGATCGCGGTCGCCGTTGCCTTTGTTCGGTACAACAGGATTTCCTGCGAAGCGTTGCCAGGAGCGACCGCCGTCTGGACTCGTCGCAACATGCTGGGAAAAAGGGGATGTGGCAGCAAAGAACATAACCGGTGCAGGTAGCTTCACTCCTTCGTTCAATCCCTTGACTGGCTGAACCTGCATGACCGTTGTACCCGAATAGCATTGGCCGGTGGCGTCGGGGAATAGGGCCACAGGCCATTCCTCCCAATGCACGAGATCTTTGCTGACCGAGTGTCCCCAATGCATATCGAAACCTGCACCCTTGCTGGTCGTAGCCGGATTGAATTGATAGAAGACATGGTAAAGACCATCATGAAAGTAGGTCCCGTTGATGTCATTCATCCACCCCACCCGCGGACTGAAATGAAATCGAGGGCGATTCAGCGATTCGTACGCCTCTGGGTCAATCCGCTCATGATCGCTCAATTCAAGACGTTCTAGAGCTTTGGCATCGTTCGATCGATAGCTCATCGTTACTTCTTTGCCACGCAATTCTCGAAGATCCGCTGAGTACCAGAAATCAGGTTGCTGTTCTGGCTTGGGCATTTCGACGTGCATGTACCGAAGAAGTTTTCCATTCGACTCGATGGTCAGTTTTTCGAGGCCTGGTTTATTCCCATCCTCACGACGCACCAATGGCAAATGCAAAAAGTCTGCATCGATGCGCAATTGACGTGTGATAACGGGGGCCGCAGGCATTGCCGGCGTAATCGGTGCAGGCTTGCCAGCAAATGGTACGTTGCCACGATCATCCGTCAAAACGAGATGGTCGACATTGATGTGTCCCCAACCACCTTTGCGTTCGTCGACGATCACGATGGTTCCTTCACGTCCGACGAATTCACCTAAGTCCCACGCCGCCGCCACTAACGCTTCGCTACCACCGGCGTTCGTATTCGGCCCAGTTGCGGTTCGCACAACTTTGTTGTCCACAACCAAATTCATGCACGTCTCATTTGCAAAACCTCCACCGCCAATCAGAAAGGTCATGAATTTACGTTCGATTTTGAATGCGGGTGACGTGAGTTTACCCGTCGCATTGTCTCCACCTTTGAAGGAATTCACTAATCCTTTGCCCTTGAAACCATCGACGTGCATCTGTCCCGGCAACGTTCCTTGCGCAGGTCCCGTCCCAAATGCATCGCCACTTAGCTTCCATTGGCCGTAGTCGGTTCCTTCGAAGTCATTGAGGACAATTGGGTCCGCAGCTTGAGTGACTCCTGACGTAACGAGCCCGGCAGCAAGAGCGAGGACAATACAGGGTTGCAGGATCATGACTGGGTTCCGAGTTCAGGAGAGGATAGTGTTAACGATTTGGCAATGCACGTCGGTCAATCGAAATCGGCGGCCCTAGAATGGGTACCTAAGGCGTTCGTGTCAATACCTAGAAAGTGTATCATGCTGGCATGCAATTCATGTAAGTGGGCGCTGTCGCTGAAACGCATTGCAGCGCGACGTGCACGCATACAATTGTTAGAAATCGTTTGAGTTTAAGCATTGCAGATCTGGAGAAATGAAAAGGGAAACCTATTAAATTAGAGCCGGTCCAAGCCGAAGGCTTGGAAGATATTAGCCGGTGGTTGAGGAGAAAAGCGACGACACCACCGGGTAGATAGCGATCTAGGAAATCGCAAGCATCCTTAAGGGATGCAAGATATCAAATATTTCCAGGCCGACGGAGTTCAACCCGCTCCGATCTACGATCCCTTCAGGATCGAACGCCATGAGAACAACGTTTCCGTGGGTGTCGCTTCGCTCAACCCACGGCTACTTTCTGTAATCTCTCCGAGATTTAGGCCAGGTATAGTTTTGCGGTGGTGGTTGCGGTGCCCAGGGATTTTCTGGGATCTCCGCGTTACCGTCTATGTGAAGATCCGATCCACGCACATTGGAATTCAAGATCAGGCGCAGTCCTCCGACTGCGAAGCTAGTACCGCCGGTAACAGAAACAGCTGCACGGGCGCTGCATTTCCGGCCGCGTTGGGGAAAATTCTGCGTCATCCACTGTCACAGCGGGCGAAGGTTCTGTCGTAGAACCACCAAGAAAACAAGCGGAATTGGCGTCAAGTGTCCCTTGTTGTCGCAAACTGTCCAAGCGGAGGGCACGGGGATCGAACCCGCAACCCCTTACGGGGCACTTCATTTCCAATGAAGCCGCTAGCCATTCGCCTACCCTCCAGATAAACGCCGTCCAAAAGCATATCCTAGCCATGCGGCTGGGCAAGCCGATTCGGCCTCTTTTTCCGGGATTCTACCTTTCCGCCCGCGAATGCGCCGAAATCCGCAGGTTTTATCAGCCAAGGCGTCGTTTCCCATCCGCTCTACCCAGGCGGCAAATCGATGCTCCACAAATTCTTGCCCGCGGCGTTGAAATGCGTCACCGTCATCGCACGTGATTTTGCGTCAATTTTTACCAAACCAAAAAACTGGAACCCCTCAGAGGGGGGCCGATTCCCCTTCATCCCTTCTGGAATACTCTTGAATTTCAACTGGGGGCCAAAGGTGTTGTCGAACTCGCCCGGACCAAAGGTCCCCGCATGCAGCGGACCACTCACGAACTCCCAAAATGGATCGAAGTCCTTGAAGACTGCCCGCTCAGGATTGTAGTAATGCGATGCTGCATAGTGAACGTCGGCTGTAAACCAAACCGTGTTCTTGATCTGGTTGGCTTTGATGAAACGAAGAAGTTCCGCAATCTCCAACTCCCGTCCGAGGGCTGGACCGTCGCCGTTGGCCCCGTTCTCGAAATCCTCCTTGCCGTCTCGAACTAACAAGCCAATCGGCATATCGCAACAGATCGCTTTCCATGTCGCTTGACTAGCCTTTAGTTTGGACTTGAGCCACTGCAACTGCTGTTTGCCCATGAAAGCCGTGGCGTCGCTCGCTTCGGTTTGCCGATTCGGCGAGTTGGCTCCACGATAGGAGCGCAGATCCAAAAAGAAGACTTCAAGAAGTGGACCATAAGGGATGGTGCGATAGATGCGCGACAAGCCGTCCGTGGAAGCGTGGATTGGCAAGTAGTCGAGGAACGCTTGTCGTGCTCGCGCTGACAGAACCGCTACGCTCTTGACCTTGTAGCGATCATCTGTCAGTTGTTCGCTCGGGTACCAATTGTTTAGCGTTTCATGGTCGTCCCACTGAACAAATGTTGGGACCTCGGCATTCAATCGACGCACATTCGCGTCCATATAGTTGTAGCGATAGTTAGATCGAAACTCTTCCAACGTTTCCGCGACTTTCGATTTACCCTCGGTCGTGACATTTTTCCAAATCGTCCCGTCGTCCAATCGCAGTTCGCTCGCGAGTGGATTATCGGCGTAACATACATCGCCCGAATTTACAAAGAAGTCAGGATTGTGCGTCCGCATGGCCTCAAACGTAGTCATTCCTCCACGAGCGAGATCGATACCGTAGCCCTGCCCAACGGTATCGCCAGACCATGTAAATTTTATGTCGCGTGGCTCATGGGCAGGAGTTGCAAATCGTCCCACGACCGGCGCACTCAACTTGGTTGAATCGCTTAGGTCCTGGAATGACACTCGATAGAAGACTGGCTCACCGGGTTTTAGACCGTTGAGTCTCAGCTTCGCAGTAAAGTCCGAATGCTCGAAAACATCTGGGCCTAAGACCTTTCTAGCATTCTTAAAGTTCTGGTTGCCGGACAGCTCGACAATCATCTTCGCGGCCCGATCTGCTCGACTCCAAATAGTTGCGGCGGTATGTGTTACGTCACCGGACGACACGCCGCTCGTAAGATTGGGCCGCAATCGATCCTGAGTTACTTCGTCACTAAAAAGCGTGCGAGGCGTCGCGGCATAAGCCCCGACGCTCAGTTGAGCCAACAAAGTATTGAATCGTCGACGTTCGATCAAGCTGGTCAAAATGGACTCCTCAGGAGCAAGCGTAGAAACAAAATCAGCAACCCTCGCGGAACATAAGTTTGGCAGAACCGTTAGCCGGTCGCGACGCAAGGTTCCGATTTTACTGCTTAATTTTCAGTGAAGACTGTCGCTACTAGCCCGATTTGGACAGCATTCGCCGACAAGTGTACGTTTCTATTCGTTTTTTCATCTGAAAGTCTCCTGCCTATGTTTCTAGGCTCTAGACTCTCATATCACATGGACCAAAAAAACGTGAGCATTCCAAACCCATTCCAATTATCGGGGAGCCGATGGCAGAGCGCAAGGTTGTTTTTAATGGAGTCGAGTTCATTGGCTGTAAGCCACCGCCGGACCAGAGCGCGATCGACGCGATAGTGCATGAATATCATTTAACACTGCCCGAAGACTACTTGCGGTTTCTGTTGCGAGTCAACGGTGGTCGAACTCGTGCAAACTCGTTTCAATTCCCTCGGTGGACCAACGTGACCGAGTGGCCTGAACCTCAGCCAGTCGAAACCCAATGGATGATACCGAAACCGAAACGCGAACAACTCAAGCTGCTTCAAGCGTTAGCTGAAATCAACGCCTATTCCAAACATCCGCCCAAAGTTAAGACTTTTTGCTACATCGGTCGAGGAGACCATTCGCTCAAGACTGCGTTAGCTGGCAGGGTGCTATCTCGCGTTGCCGATCGAACCTCGCTTTTCCCAATCGCTTTCAATGGCGATAACTGCCCGATTTGGATGTCGCTGTCCGAAAAGTACTTTGGCAATGTTTTTCAATACGACGAGAAATTAACCGATACCGAATTTAACGAGTCAACGCAGGCTTTGGATGCGTTTATGGATCTCAAGATCGCGGACTCGTTCAGCGAATTCGTTCGGGTGCTCTTCAAGGGAAAAGTAGTCCTGAAACCTGGCTTTACCCCCAACCAACACCATCTGGATGTGATTAAGAAGCGTTGATGACGTTGATCAATTGCCGAAGTCGTCCGATGCTTCGCCTGTTGAAATGCAGATATAATCTGGGTAGGTCCATCAACTCCGGTTCGTTAGACTCTTCTGGCAACGCATCGCGCTGCTCGATGGTACCAGTCACCAATATGTCCTTGAAGTCGATGTTGATCTGTGCGATCGTTGTGTCTGGCAATTTTGTGTTCATGCGAAGGACGAGTAAGTCGTTTACGTAGCGCATGCTGTGGTAGACGCGATAGAACGACAAGATCTCTTCGATT